>JAFPXC010000024.1 GCA_017394805.1 Clostridia bacterium
GAAGAAACTCTTGCCGCAAGCCGAAGGTTTGAGCGGGTGCCCCTTTAAACAATAGGTAGTGTCTTTGACACTACTTTTTTTGCTTTTGGTGAGAGCGCCTCCCGCGAGGGAGGAGGGAAGTCCCGAGCGAAGCGAGGGGCTATCCCGACCAGCGCGTTGTGAAGAAAAAACTCTTGCCACAAGCCGAAGGTTTGAGCGGGTGCCCCTTTAAACAAAAGGTAGTGTCTTTGACACTACGGTTTTTGCTTTTGATGAGAGCGCCTCCCGTGTGGGTGGAGGGAAGTCCCGAGTGAAGCGAGGGGCTATCCCGACCGACCAAGCGCGCATCGTGCTTGCACAAAAGCCTTGAAATACAAAAAATACCCCATAGGGGTATCTTTTTCTCAAAATTCGTCTGCAATCATCGTCAGTCGGAAATGACGTTCGGGAAATTGCCTTTCAAAAAATGCCTGTATTCGGGGTGGTTCGCGGCGTTCGCGTATTCTTCGCGTACGGTTTTGGCGATCCACGCGTGCTTCTCTGCGGGCATGTCCTCGTATCGCCGTATCGTGATAAGCCCCTCTCTCGCCGCCTGCACGATGGCTTCGTATGCGTCCGGGACGTACTCTACCGCGGTCACGGCTACGGGCTGGCTGCTCACGACGGCATACGGAATGCCCGTTGCGCAGTCGGCCTCGACTACGGCTTCCGCGCGATAGATATACCCAGCTACGCCCTTGTACGTCTTTTCTATGCCGTGGGGATAGTATTCTTCCAATCGCAGAATTCCGCGCTCGTCGAATCCGTAGGGGCCCCATTTCGTGTATTTGCCGTCATAGGCAAAGCCCGTCTCTCTGCAAAACTTTTCGACGGCGTTGCTCAAATAGACGAGCACGTTTTCCCGTTTCGAAGACAAATAGACCAAGGGTATTCCGTGTTCGGAAACCCTTGGTTCAAGTCGCTCAATCCTACCCGTAGGAGATGCGTGATAGTACATAATGTTCTCAAAATCGCTATACGTATAGGGGTTTTCGGTGCCAATCAAATTTCTTCTATCTTATCCAACACCAAATACATATAAGTCTCTTGGCCCTCGAACTTCTCGGTGCCGGTGGTGTTGATTTCCAACCGTCCCCAAATGCGCACGCGCGCATTGTTGCCCAACGTGAAGTAGGAGCCGTCCTTCATTTCCATACGGATGCTGTTGTCGGGTATCGTGCCCGTGACGTAGGGGCAACTCGACACCGCCGATTTGCAGAGCACGTAGTATTTGCTGGTGCAGGCGAAAGTGTACCCTTCCATGATCACGTTTTGATGGCCGTATTTCTGCATAGACTGCGCTTCGGCGGCGGTCGTGGGCACTTTCAGCGTTTTGAAATCGAGTTCGGTGTACTTGTTGCTTTTGGCGATGGTCACGCCGACGGTCACGGCGCATACGACGGCTACCACCAGGCAGGCTGCCACGATGGCGATGATCGCGCGCTTTCTCTTTTTCGCTTTCAGCGCTTGCGTGCGTGCTTCGGCCTCGGCTTTGCGCCGCGCCATTTCCCGATTGCGTTTTTCGATTTGCTTGTCTTTGTTTGCCATACTATTACCTCAAATATTGAATTGGCTCGGTGCGATAGGCCAGCAACGCGGGCAAGAGCGTTGCCAGCAGTCCCACGCCGTAACTGCCCAAAATGATATACAACTCGGCCAAACAGCGTTTGACGGGGCTGATGACGATGCCGAGCATACCCGTGAACGTGCCGCCGATAACGGCCAACCCCGCGAAGGACAGAAGCCAGCCCGCCAAGCAGCCCACCGTCAGCAAAATAAAGGATTCCAACAGCATGGAGCAAAAGATCTTGGCGCGGCTGCTGCCCAAGGCGCGCAGGATAGCCACGTCTCTACGCCGTTCGCCCACGGCGGTGAACATGGCTAAGAATAGCATATTGAACGCCATAACGATGACGATGACGATGATGGCCAAGACGATTTTGCCCGCGTCGCCGAACAGGGCGGACACGCCGTGCAAGGTGTCTACCGTACCGGCCAAAGTCACGTTGGTGGCGTTGGCGTACGTTTGGACGAGGTTGTTCATACCGTTGATGGTCGCGGACAGCAGCACGAGATGGATGAAGCCTTCTTCGGCGTGATTTTCTTCGCCTTCCTCTTCTTCGTCCTCTTCCGCGTGTGCGTGAGACGCCCATATCGCTTGATAATGCGTATAGGCCGCGTTGTCTACGGCGGTGCCCGTTGGCGCCAAAACCCCTACCACGTGGTAGGCAAATTGTGCGTGTTCGCCCTCGGCGTCATGGCTGTGGCTGGCCGTGAATACCGAGCCTACGTCGAGTTTGAGGTTGTCGGCTACGGTGTGTCCCAATACCACGTCGGCGGCGTTGGGCGTGGGGTCGTATTCGCCCAGATATACGCCCGAGGACAGCGCGTAGAGCGCGACGCCGTCTTGCACGAAGTAGGTGCTGTCCGTGCCGATAACGCGGTAGTCCGAGCCCGTGACGAAGTCCGCCATGGCGATGGGCACGGCCGCTTTGACGCCCTCGATGGCCTTGACTTGCTCGTATTCGGCGAAAGGCAAGCGCTTTTTGGGCATATCGTAGAAGAAAAGACCGTCCAAAACCATATCGGTCTCCGAGCAGTTGCCGCCCAGTATGTACGTATATCGCTCGGTGGATGTGCCGAATTGGTCGTTGACCTGCTCGCTGATGTTGATCATCATGAGCATCAAAAGAATGCTGACCGTACAAGAGATGACGACCAAAACGTTGCGCAACGGCTTGGCCAATATATTGTTTTTTACGAAGCGCAGCAACATATTACGCCTCCTCTTGTCGGTTGACGTCGGAAATATCTAACACCACGTCGAATTTCTCCGCCAACGACAAATCGTGACTGACGACCAACAAGGTGGCCCCGCACGCGCGTGCGCTGTCTATCAGTAAATCCATAATATGCGCGCTGTTGCGCTTGTCCAAATTGCCCGTAGGCTCGTCCGCCAGCAAAACCTTGGGCACGTTGACCAGAGCGCGCGCGATGGCGACTCGCTGTTTTTCGCCGCCCGACAGTTTGTTGACCTTGACGCCGCTTTTGTCCGCCAGCCCCACCTTGCCGAGTGCGTCCATCGCGCGGGCCTTGGCTTCTTTGGCGCGTGCTTTTTGCTCGACGAAAGCGATGGGAACGAGCACGTTCTCCAAAGCGGTAAATCCGTCGAAAAGATTGAAATCCTGGAATACGTACCCCACGTTTTGGGCACGAAACGCGTCGCGTTGGCGCTCGGTCATGCATTGCACCATATCGTCGCCCACCTGCACGATGCCTTCTTCGGGCAAAGCCAAGCCCGAAATCAAATTGAACAAAGTCGTCTTGCCTGTGCCCGATTCGCCCTTGATAAAATAGGACTTGCCGTCCTCGAATTCGCAGTACGGGACATCCAAAACGAGCCGCCCGTCATACGAACGCTTGATATCTTGTAATATAATCATACGTTAAACCTCCTATTACGTTTGTCAAAAATGCCCAAGCGGGCGACGGAATAGGCCTAACAACTCAATTTGACCGCCAACGAGACGGGAGAAAAGGAAAAAGCGTGATACGGCCGACGCGCGGTCTCGCCGTCGGTGCGAAGAGACGCCACGACGAAGCACGAAAGGACGAGGACGAAGGCGACGCCTATCACCGAGACGATGCGGCATACGGCGCAATCGCAATGCCCTTCCATCGTGTGGGCGCAATAAATGACGTTGGACAAAACCAGCCCCACCGCCAGAATGCATAGGAGCAACACGATCGCCGGTATCAATTTGCGCGAAAAACGATATCTCATAGTTCCATTGTACCTACGTTCGTCGGCAAAGTCAAGCCCGAACCCCCAAAAGGACCGGGTTTATGGCACCAACGCGTCTATTTCGTCGAACAACGCGGGGTATTCGGCCCGCTCGAAGCGGCGGGAATGCGCCATATAGTGCAGGTTGTGCAGATTGTCGCGCTGACAGTCGTGCGTGAGCAGGTCGTAGGTCTCCTCTACGGCGATCTCGCCCGCCTCGACCTCGTGCGGCATATTGAGGGCGGCCGCCTGCCAATAGGCGGCGGGGCGAGGCCGCACGGCGTTGAGGTCTACGACGAGCCAGCCCCCTTGCGTCCATTTGGCGCATTTGCCGTTCGCGCCTATGCGGTAGTCCTTGCTACGCGCCGTCAGGGCGTCGAAGTCGGCGGGGCGCAACACCTCGTGCGCCTCGACGAGCATACGGAAGAGAAAGTAATACCCCGCCCAATCGGGGGCTTCGGTGAGCGCGCGCCCTACGACGACGGTAGCCGCCGTGCGATCGAACCCGCCCTCGTCCGCCACGGTGGCGTCGAAGGTGATCTTGACGGCGATATGGTGATGCGCGCAGTATTCTGCGGCCGCATCGCGGATATTTCGTTTGGTGAGAGGGGTGTCCGTGTACATACGAATAGTGTACCACAAGCGCGAAAACTTGTAAACGGTTTGTAACGAGCGGTCGAAAAAACGCGCGGTTTGTGATTGCGTGGGGGAGCGTGAAAAGCCCCGACCTCTTGCGCGAAACGATAAATATATTACGCGCGGGAAGGGGCCAAAGCTGGGGCTAAGCGAAGGTGAAAACGCCGCAAAACCACCCCAATTTGTAGTAGGTTAGCCCCCCAAAACGCTCCGAAACCGACATATTGTGGGGGCAAAACTATACAAAACGTATCGAAAACGGGTGTTTTTGGCCGAAAAACGCGTGTTTTTGGGTATTTTGGAATGAACAAGTTATCGTTTTGAATACCCGAAAAACGGGGGTTTCGGCGACCGTTTTGCGGGGTCGTGGTGCGCAATACCCCCCATACGTAGGGTAGGTAGTACCGAGCCGCATCCCGCGCGGACGGCAAAAAGGCGGGCGCGCGGCGCGTAAACGGGTGCGCGGAAAAACGCGCGATATATACAAAACGTATAGCGGCGCTTTCGTGCCCTCGCTCGGGCAAGATTCGGCGCGTGCCGAAGAAGCCCATTCGAGCCGCGAGCGGGCGAGCGTCGCGCATTGTCACCCGCCCTCTCAATATGGCGTACTTGTCGGTCTGCTATATTGACGTCACCTTGCGCCGAGGGCGAAGCCATCGTGTCGAAAGGTCCCGTGGGGCATGTACCTCCGCTTATGGGATTCCTCGATACGCTCGGAATGACGGTGCGTATCGGCGCCATGCGCAGTCTGATCGACCGCCGTGCCCTCTCGGCGCTTTGGGCGCGACGTGTGCGCGCAGTGCGGGCGCGTGCATTTTGCGCGTAACGCGGAAGACAAAAATGTATAGAACGTATAGTTTTTATGTATATTTGGGGAAATTTGGCGAAAAAGTTACACAAATAATCGTTTAAGTCATATAAATAAGTTGACTGGGGCGCTTGTGCGTGGTATAATGACGGGGAACAGTAGGCTCACTGTAGGCTTTTTGTCCTCATGCATACGTGCGTCGCGTGCCTATGCGTATGGGTGTGCAAAAGCCGCGCAAACTAAAACAAGGTATGTTCGGCGAGTGCCGTCAAAATACAAAAATCTTATTCAAGGAGAACGAACAATGAAGCAAAGCAAACGTGGTTTTACCATTGTAGAGTTGGTAATCGTGATTGCCGTCATCGCCGTTTTGGCCGCGGTGCTCATTCCTACCTTCTCGAGCCTGATCAAAAAGGCTAACCTCAGCGCCGATATGCAAGCCGTGCGTCAAATGAACCTTGCATTGAAAGCCGAAGAGAGCAAAATGGGCGCCAAACCCGCCGACGTCGAGACTGTTCACCAGATCTTGGCGAACGCCGGTTACAACACCGAGAACTGGCAAGCCCTTACCAAGGGTTATCAAGTCTACTGGTACGCTCTCGACAACGTGATGATCCTGTACAGCTCCACCGAGCACAAGGTCGTCTATCCCGAGACCGTCGATCCCAACCTGTTCCTCGATACGACCAAGACCAAGTACCTCAAACTGTACAACGACAACAAGTTGAAAGCGGAAGAGTTGGACACCGGTTTGAATATCGAAAGTTCCAAAGCCGGCCAAACCAAGACTCAAATCCTCGGTGGCGCCACGACCGAATCCGAAAAGGTCGCCCTCGAGTCTGTGTACAACGCGATGGAAACCAACCCCGTGATGCTTAACAGCATCGGCATCGAGGATACCGAAACCGCCAAGATCACCGCGAGCAAAGAATTGACCAGCGACACGGTGGCCACCGGTACCTACGCCTCCATGCAAATTTTGAAGGTTGAGAGCGAATTGACCAGCTCCGGTGACGTCAACTCCAATGTGTACTACATCAGCGTCAACACCAGCTCCTCTGCCACCGCCGACGAAATCAAGATCGCCCAAAAGGCTGCCAGCGAGTACGTCTACTCCCTGTTCACCCAAATCAACTCGGGCAAGATCTCCGAGAACGCGGCCATCATCATTCCCGCCGGTACGACCATCGACGCCAGCGATCACGAGTGGGCGCCTGTCAAACAATTCACCGGCTACTTCGGCACCGACAATGCGGCCAACCCCATCGTCATCAACGGCGCTCGTTTGACCAAAGCCACCGGCTACGGCGAGACGATGACCTTCGAAGGCTCGGGCGGTAAATACTTCGTTACCGGTTTCTGGGGCACTCTGTACGGCAAGACTACCATCGAGAACGTTACCTTCCGCAACCTCACGATGGACGAGCCCGGCAGCAACTTCGATATGACCTTGACCACCAAGCAACACAGCCGTAACTCCATCGGTATCATCGGTGGTGTCGTCGACAATCCCACCCCCGGCAAGGCCAACCAAAGCGTCACCAACGTCTTGTTGAAGAACATCACCGTTGAGAACACCGTCACCATCAAGGGCGCCGCCACCGCGGCAGGCTTGGTCGGTTACGTGGGTTCGAGCGGTGAAACCGACGTCGTTGGCGGCAAAGATACGTATCGTCGTTTGTGCAACGGCACGTTGACCATCGAGGATTGTCACGTGTCCGCCACCGTCATCGGCGGCCCCGAAACGAGTAGTTACGGTCCCTGCGGCGGTCTCATCGGTTTCTCTTGCCGTGTCGAGGATCAGCCTGCGAGTAAAACCGCCGTTGCTTCTTATGACGCCGACGGCAACAACACCAAAGAGATCTTCAACATCATCATTCGCAACAGCGTGTTCGACGGCAAGGTCAGCGGTTACCAGGGCGTAGGCGCCGCCATCGGCGATATGCGTAGCGGATTGATCGTCTTCGAAGGCACCAACGACTTCTCCGGCGCCACGTTGACCGCGGTCAGCAATAACGCCAACATGCTCGGTGTTGTCGGCGGCACTGTCGCCGGCGGCATTGTAATCTATTTCGATACTGCCGACGCGACCGTCATGCCCATCAACCCCGAGACTTCCGCCCCCTATCCTTACTGGCAAGGCAACACCGTCGGTGGTCATCAAGACAGCCGTCTCTCGGCCAACAAGTATGACACCATCAAGGATAAAGACGGTAACAACATCGGCGGCAACAACGGCAAAGTCGTTGCCTAACGCAACAGCACATTGTTTGTAGCATTCTTGCTGCATAAATTCTGCTAAGGAGCAACTATGATCATCGTATTGATGCTATTATGGTCGCTCGTAGCGGTGTCCCTCGTGCGCTTCCTCTATAGGAAGCGCATGAAGTGGGCGGCCATCAGCTACGGCGTACTCTATATCATACTGACCGCGTGGATGTACTTCCTCTTCGCGGTTGACGTTGCGCACCTCGGTTTCGGTCAGACCAAACTGAGCCTGTGGAACGCCGGCAGTATTTATAGTGCTTTCGCCGACGTCAACGCAAGACTGTTTGCCGTATCCGAGGATTGGCTGATCGCCGTCGTGTTTTTGAGCATTGCCATCGCCGTGTCCGTGGTGAGTTACCTCGTCATCAGCAGCGTGCAGTTGGCAAAAGAGATCTATCGTCGTGTTCGTCGTGCCCTTCGCGCCGTCAAGCGCAATGTCCTTGCCGTGGAGAGGCACGACGCACCCGCGGTGCCTAACAAAATCTATCTTACTTTGTGTAGGCTACTCGATTGAGCGTATTTTAAGGCGCCCGTATAGATATATCCATCATCGACAATCCGCCTTCGTGCCCACGCACGAACTCTTAGCAAAGGAAGGGCGCAGTAACCCTTTGCCTTGAAGTTTTTGCCCAAGCCGAACGGTAGGAAAGTCTGCCAAAAACACAAAATAAAAACAAAAAAAGGAGATTTATTATGAAAAACAGAAAAGGATTTACCATCGTTGAGTTAGTTATCGTTATCGCGGTTATCGCCATCTTGGCCGCCGTGTTGATTCCTACCTTCACCACCGTCACCGCCAACGCGCGTGCTTCCGCTGCGCAAAGCCAAGCCAAGAACGCCCAAGAAGCGTTGCTCTCCAACACCGAAGGTCAAATGCCCGAGAATACCTTGTTCGCCATCAATAGCGACAGCAAGGCCGACGCCGACTACTTCTTCGTCATCGAGAACCGCAAGCTCGAGCAAAAAGACGTGAAGAAATTCGCTGCCGATACCAAGTATCCCCAGGGTGAAGCCAGCACCGACTATGCCGGCGGTATCTTCTCCGTGTTCGTCTCCGCGGGTCGTTTCGGCACTGAAATGGCCACCGACAAGAAGGACAACATCGATGCTTTGATCAAAGACGTCCTCGACTACAAACTTTCCGGCAAGGACGGCAAGAAGGACGGCACCAACGTCGGTAGCTGGGTCGCCACCGCCGACACCGCTGCCGAGGGCAACGATCACAACGCCACCCCCACCGGCATCAAGTCCAACCCCTTGGAGACCTCTGCTTACGCCGTGTGGAAATATCAAGCCAAAGACGGCGAGACCACCGCTCTCGTCAAGGTGTACTACAACGCCGACTTGGCTGACACCTGCGTCGCGTTCATCGCTCAATAATCGTTCTCAAACCTAATATAGGGGCACCGCACACCTTATGGGTGCCGCGGTGCCCTTTTATATTTACGCGCACGAGCGTGCGCGTAAATATAAAAGGAAAATCGAACGAAACCCTCGCGGGATATGGCAAAACAAGCACGTCATTCCGAGGGATCTCCTAAGTAGAGGCACATACCCCATGGGACCTTTCGACACGACGGCATAGCCATCGGCTCAAGGTGACGAGCCCGAGATGGGGGCGGATAGGAAAGGACGGCGTGCGCACGCTAAGTATAACGAGAGATATCTCGCCCGAGGGCGAGGGGAGATCCAACTCCGTCGGGAGAAATCCGCTGACGCGGGAGAAATCCAAGGCACAGCCCTTGGGAGAAGCCCAAACGCAGGCGTTTGGGATATGGTGTAAACGAACGGCACGCGGGCGTGCATCGAGGTAGGAATGTCGGGACGCAAACTGTTACAAACCAAAAGAGCCTTTACCTTGGCGGAGTTGGTGGTCGTCATGGCCGTTATGGCCATTATGATAAGTATGGTCGTGTCCTTTACCTTGATATGCAACGCCTGGAGCAAGTGGGGTACCAACCGCTACAAGCTGACCTCTACCGAGCGGCTTTGCTCCACCTTCTTCCGCAAGTTCGTGTCGTTGTACGACGCGGAGGACTACTATTTCGAGACCACAGAAGACAACGGCGTGCTGACCGCCGTGTCGGTGTCGGATCCCACCGAGCGATACGCCTTCTACTACCACGTCAACGGGGAAGAGTTGGAGTTCAACGTCAAAGGCGGAGAGGACGGCTATTGCCCCGTGCAATACGTCCGCAGCGTACATTTCTCGGTGCGCACCAACGCCAAGAATCAGCAGTTGATCATGATGCGCGTCTCGTACGCCATGCCCAACACCTCGGTCGGCCTGAACGAGCAGTACGGCAACTACGATATCCTGATGTGCACGCGCGGCACGGGGGCGAAACCATGATGAAGCGCTTGCTCTCCCGCAAGGGAATGGGACTTGCCGAAGTGGTGGTGGCGATGTCCATCATCATCGTGGTCAGCGTGACGGCTATGAGTATGATCATGCGTTTCAGCATAGTCAGCAACAATATGACGCAGATCAACAACGGTATCAACGTCGCCGAAAAGGGTATGGAGTGCTTCAAGTACGCCAATTCCAACGAGGAATTCACGGGGTTGATGTACCTGTTCGTCAGCCCGCAAATAGAAATCGAAAGCAACACGCTCTACGTCTACAAGGGCGAAGGGTACACGGTGCGAATGAAGGTCATCTACGGCACGACCTCGGCGACGTTCCTCGCCACCGTCAAGGACAGCAAAGACCGCATGGTCCTGAGTATGCCGCGCTACGAGAGGCATTATTGATATGAGAAAGATACTTCGCAACAAGCGCGGATTGGCCATGGAGATGGCGATAGGCACGATGCTCATCATCTTTGCGATGTGCACGATGCTGTTGCTCATCACCGAGATGACCACCATTCTCAACAACCGCACGACGACGACGACGAGCACCCGCCTGACTGCGGACAGCATCGGCGAGGAGTTCTTCCGCGCGCATAGAGCGGGCACCGACTTCTACGCCGAATTCTATCGGGGCAAATACCGCCCTGTGTTGTCTATGGTGGACGAGGACACCGAGCGAATGCTCATCTACTACGAGGGCAACTCCACCCCTATGCTGTGCGTGGAAGTGCGCGGCAAAGGCGCGGACGCCAAGGTGGTGCGGTGGAGTTACAATTACGAGCCGCCTACGGAATAACCGTAGAGAAGCCGCTGCCGCGGGAGAAATCCAAGGCGCAGCCTTGGGAGAAATCTCGCCTGAGGGCGTGAAGAAATCCATTCTGACGAATGGGAGAAATCCGCTAACGCGGGAGAAATCCGTGCCAAGGCACGGGAGAAATCCAAACGCAAGCGTTTGGGATATGGAGAAGAATATAACGTCATCCCGAGGTATTCGAGGGATCCCATAAGCAGAGGCACATACTCTATGGGACCTTTCGACACGATGGCTTCGCCATCGGCTTAAGGTGACGTAAAAAGGAGCAAGCAATGGCGCAAGTATTTACAACGGTGATATCCATACGAATGCACGACAAGAGCGTGCGGTTCTATTCCGCCGTGGGCAACGACAAAGGCAGCATCCAAATGGACAGCAAGCCCTTCAAGGCCAAGCCCTTTACGGACGAGTTTTACCGCGAGTTTACCAAGTTTTTGACCGACTACAGCGCCAGCAAGCCCTCGTACGCGGGCAAAGCCGCCAAGGTGACGATATTGGTGCCCGACGGCCTGGTGATGACGGACAGCGTCAATATCCCCGGCGTCAACCGCAAGAGTCTGGAAAACCTGACCAACGTCGCCATTCAGGCACGCTATCACAACCTGGCCGAATTGCGCTACAACAAGTTCGTGTCGGCCTCCAACAAGCAATACAGCACCATCAACCTGGTGGTCATTCGCCAAAAACTGTTGCAGGGGTTGTACACCTGCTGCAGCGGCAGCAATATGTTCGCCAACGTGCTGACCTACGAGTCCAACGCCATCGTGGACGGCGCCATCGCCCTTAACGGCAAATTGAAAAACGGCACCTACGTTTTGGTGGATATCAAAGAGGGCTATTCGCGCATCTGCTACGTCGTCAAGGGCACTACGGTGGGTTGCTACGACCTGCCGTTCGGATTCGGCATCTTGCACGACAACAAGTTGGTGGCCGAAAATATGCTCTTCGACCACCCCGTGGCCGAACTCGCGGTCATCAACGCCAAGGAGAAAGCCAAGGCCAAGCAGTTGACCATGGCGGGCGGGGACGCGGCCGCCGAAAGCGCGGACGCCGAGCCGCAAGAGGCCGAAAATTTCGACGCGGAAATCTCGTTCTCCAGCGACCAAAACACGGTGCAACGCGCGGTGCAGATCAAGACGTTGCCCAAAAAGACCCCCCGCGTACTACCCAAATTCATGCAACGCCCCGTGCCCGAGTCGCCCGAAGGCTTCGAGGCGGAGAACTTCCGCATCTTCGTCAAGTGGACGTTGGAGTTCATCAACGGCAACGCACGATTGAAAGAAATGGGCGCGGTGGATACGGTGTACGTCAATATGCCCCCTCGCTTCGATCATCTCTACGATACGGTCAACCTCGAGAAAGAGGAGAACGGCGTCACCTTCGTGTCCCTGGGGCTGGACAAAGAAAAGGATCTCGTGGCTCGCCACCTCGAGTTGTACGGCGGATTGTACGCCGCTCAGTACAATCAAAACAACAACTTCTGAGGAGAAGCAATGCGTAAGTACAAGTACGTCGCTGTCAATCTGCATAAAGAGAAGTTCCACGGCATCTTCGTAGCCGAGAACGAGCGTGAGCTTGCCACCGAGTTGGCCAAGCAAAATCTCTTTTTGATTTCGTACACGGTGGACCACGGCAAGGGACCCAGCAGTTTCTTCACGTTGGGCAGCGGCAAGGTGAAACTCGGCGATTTGACGACGTTCTGCCGTCAATTCGCCATTATGATCAACTCGGGCACGTCCATTCTGGAGTGCTTGTCCAACCTGCGCGCGCAGTCCTACGACAAGTTCTTCAAGGATATTATCGAAATGATTTACGAGGATGTCAAGGGCGGCGTGATGCTGTCCGAGGCCATGGACAAGCACAGCAAAGTCTTCCCCGAGTTCTTCCGCAGTATGATCTACGTGGGCGAGGTCAGCGGCAAGTTGGAGATGGTGTTCAACAGCCTCGCCGACTACTACGAAAACGACGCCGCCATGCGCAGGAAGACCAAGAGCGCCATGGCGTACCCCATTATGCTTTTGGGCATCACGGTGGCTATCACCATTGCGATGATGCTCTTCATCGTGCCCACCTTCCGCGAATCCTTGAGTTCGTTGGAGATCACGCCCACCGGCATCACCAAAGTCGTATGGGTGATGTCCGATTGGTTTTTGGCCAACTGGAAGAAACTTCTTTTGGGCATAGGCGCATTCATCGCGTTGTTCTTGGTGATCCGCAAGACAAAGCAGGGACGTTTGCTTTTGGACAAGTTCAAGTTGCAGGCGCCGCTCGTCAAGAAGATCACGATGGCGCAGATCACCGCGCGTTTCGCCCGCGGTTTCGGCTTGTTGCTGTCGTCGGGCATGGACGTTATGGACGCATTGGATACCATACAGGTCGTGTTGGGCAACCAGGACGAATTGGCGCGCTTCAAAAAAGCCGTGGAAGACGTGCGGCAGGGCGAGCAACTGGCGGCGGCTTTCAACAAGTACAAACTTTTCCCCGATTTGCTTATCCAGATGGTGGCTGTCGGCGAGCGAAGCAACGCGTTGGACGAGGTGCTCACCCGTTCGTGCAACTTCTTCGACGAGCAGGTCAGCACGACCATTCAGAGCATCACGAGCAAATTGCAGCCCATCTTGTTGGGACTGATGGGCGGCGTGGTCGGTACGCTGTTTATCGCCATCTATTCGCCCATGCTTTCCATTATGACCACCCTTGCGTAGGCGTATGACGATAGTCTAAGGAGCAGAGAATGAATATTAACTACGAACTACTGCAATATTACGTGTACAAAAAAGTCGTCAACCGCAAAACGGCGGACGAGGTTTTGGTGGACGCCGCGCGCGTCAAGACGTATATACGCGACTACCTTCTCACCAAGGAGTATATCACCGAGCCGGGCGAATTGGACGTGTTGAGCGAGTACTACAACATTCCCGCCGTCGAGTTGGAAATGTTGGATATCGACAAGGAATTGTTCGGGCAATTCGGCTTCGAGTTTATGAAGGCGCACAAGATGGTGCCCGTGAGCATCAACAACGACGGCATTCTCTTGGTGGCCATCGGCAAACCCGTGGACTGCTCCACCATGTCCGCCGTGTCCATCTGCTATACCGGCCCCGTGGACTACGTGTTGACCGCGCCCTCGCAGATCGACCGCTATATCGACGCGGTGGCCGCCGTCATCACCACTTCGGCCGCGTTGTCCGACCTCAACGCCGAAAAGGACGACCAACTCTTCTCCGACAAGGGCGGCGGCGAGGTGTTCAAAGAGAACGACGTCATCAACAACCCCGCCGTGCGGTTGGTGGACAGTATCATCAAAGAAGCCATTCCCTACCGCGCGAGCGATATTCACATAGAGCCTTTTGAGAAGCGCGTGCGCGTGCGTTACCGTATCGACGGCGACTTGCAGGAGCGTGCGGAGTTTCCCATTGAGTCCTATTCGGCCATATGCGCCCGTTTGAAGATTTTGTCCGGCTTGAATATCGCCGAGCGGCGTATCCCGCAGGACGGCCGTATCAACCTCGTCGTGGGCGGCAAAGAGTACGACTTCCGTGTGTCCAGCATGCCTACCGTGCACGGCGAGAAGTTCGTTATCCGTATTTTGGACAAGACGTCCTTCCACTTTACCCGTACCGACTTGGGCTTTACGGACGCCGAGAACGTGGTCATCGACAAAATGCTGATGCGCCCGCACGGCATCATCCTCTTGACGGGGCCTACGGGTTGCGGCAAGTCCACCACTTTGTACTCCTTCCTCAAAGAGGTCAACGATCCCACCGTCAATATCATTACGGTCGAGGACCCCGTCGAGTACACCATGGCGGGCATCAACCAAACGCAGGTCAACAGCAAGGCCAACATGACCTTCGCGGCGGCGTTGCGCGCCATCCTTCGTCAGGACCCCGACATCATCATGATCGGTGAGATCCGTGACGAGGAGACCGCCGAGATCGCCGTCCGTGCCGCTATCACGGGCCACTTGGTGTTCTCTACGTTGCACACCAACGACGCGCCCGGCGCCATCACGCGTCTCGAGGATATGGGCGTCGCCGACTATTTGGTGGCGGACGCTTTGGCGGGCGTTATCGCCCAGCGTTTGGTCAAACGGCTTTGCCCCGCTTGCAAAAAGCGCGGCAAGACCAATGCGAAAGAAATGGAAATCTTGGGCGTGAGCGAGCCCATCAGCATCTTCCGCCCCGTGGGCTGTCAATTCTGCAACAATACGGGGTACAAAGGCCGTGCCGCCATACACGAGATACTCTTTATGAACGAGAATATGAAGAACGAGGTGGCGCGTAGCAAAAACCTCGACGTATTGCGCGAAATGGCCGTCAAAAACGGAATGGTGCGTCTGTGGCAATCCTGCCAATCCTTGGTGTTCAAGGGTGTGACCAGCCTGCAGGAATTGATGTCGCTCAACGCCGAATAGGAGGGAATTATGGCATCTCAGCAACTCTATAGCCGCGTACCCGCCAAGATGAGTATGTACAATCGAAGCGACAGTTTCGATACCTTTGCGTGCTCGGCGGATTTGGATAGGGATTTCGTCGAAAGAGACCTGGCGCCGTTTTGCGAAAACAAGCCCTCGCAACAGGAGGCGGCCCTCCTGCGTACCCAAAAAATAGACAACGGGTACTACCAATTCGTTACCAAAGACGGAATTATGGTGCAAAGCAGCATCGCCTATATCCCCGTGGATTATACGGGCGAGCGCAGTACTTATCTCGTGCACAACCTCGTATATACGGCCGAAGAAATGCGTGAAGTCGTGTCGCAACCCAACTTCGACGTATTCAACCCCGCCATGTTCATTTCGGATCTGGACGCCTTTGACGTGACCAATCCGCAGGCCAAACCCTTGCGCGAGTATCCGCACAAGGAATTCGAAAACAAAGAGGCCGAGAATACCGAGTGGCTGTTGCACACCTTCGATCTCACCACCATCAAGCGTTTCATCTACGCCATGTTGGCGGCGGCTTGCGGCAAGTTGAAGGGCGTGTATTTCCTCTTGTCCAACCAGGACACGTCCCTCATTTCTTTGCGCTTTATCAACAGTTTTTTGCAGATAATGCCCTATCACGTGCGCCCCGAGTTGAGTTTTGCCACGCGGCTGTCCGATATCAACCGCTTCCCGAATATTCGCCTGAAAGCGATGAACGCGATGCTGCCGCACGTGCCCCAAAGCAAAGGCGCTTTCTTTGACTTCATGACCAAGACCGTGGTGGGCGTCAAAGACGAGGATATCACCGCCAACGGTCAGATGGTCGAGTTCTTCTACAGTCTATTGTCCAACGACGCCTTGCGCCGCGAGTTTTTGATGGCCACCCATCACGCGGTGTCCACCGTGCCCGCTTTGGGCGTCGTCAACCTCAAGGCCTTGGCCGACTTGGTGTTTTTGTTCCGCGCGAGTTCGGGTATGTACGACGTGGACGCCATTTTGCCCAACGACGACAAGGTGACCGACTTCTTCCTCATCTACGAGAAGGCCCGCGCGGCCTTGTCGGACGAGTATCGCATCAACGCGATGAAGGTGCTGGAACGCTATCCCGCGACGCACAATGCCATTCCCAAGCAGGTGTTCGCCAAGCTCACCAAAATCTACGCGAGCGAGATCCCGGGCACCAAACACGTGGTGATGAAGGTGGTGCTTGACCTCATACACACGGATATTATGCGCGACAAACTGTTCGCCTTTATCTGCGCCAACTACAAAGGGGAGGATCCCGAGACCAAAAAGCAAATCAACCTCGATCTGTTGCGCGTGTTCTACGGCGGGTTTTTGCAGCCGCAGATATTGGAGTTCTTCAACGACAACTTCGCTTCCGAACCGCAGGAGACCCGCGACGTCATAGTGGAGCGCGTATTGCTGGCCATTCGCACCCAAACGGTCACTGGCCAAATCCTTGATTTTTTGCGAAATCATTACAAGCGACTCGGCAAAACCGCCAAGGATATGGTGTACGACACCCTCTTGGAAAATTTGCCCGAAGGTGACGAATTGTCCCTGACGTTTGCCACTTTTATCGACCAACACGTCCCCTCCGAGCGTGTGGAATTGCGCAATAGAGTAGCGCAGGAACTGTGCAGAGAGGTCGAAGCCGAGCAACGCCGCAAGGAACACCCGATGATGCTTATGTTGCCCAAAATGCAGGGCTTCGTGTACAACGTGGCGGTGGGTATGATTATGAGCACCTGGTCGTCACGCAAGATATTTGCCGAGTATTGCGACGTCATTTCGCAAGGCGACGTGGCGTGGCGTATCGAGCAGATGCTGCGTATTTGGCAGACGTTCCCCTTTTTGGACGACGTTTTGGCCAACAAGATGCTGGTGACCTTGGCCGACGCCAACGCCCAACACCCCGTGCGTATGGACGTCTACCTCGTCATGCAGATGGAGAATACGTTGATGGAAGGGCTCCAAAAGACGGGCAACGACGCGGCGTACGGCTTCGGCATAGGCTTTTTGGACCGCGTGCTCCGTCCCATGATCGGCGGCGCCGTGTGGGATATTTTCCGTCACCCCGATCGTCCCAACGGCGCGGAGACCGTCATCGCCTACGTCAACGAACACCCCGCCGCCAAGTCGGACAAATTGGAGGTCGTCGAGAATTATCTCGCCGTCAAAGAGGGAATGATCGCTGGCAATACCGAGCGGTGCATCACGCACGTAGAGTTGTTGCCCAAGGACAAAGCCATGCGCGTGGCTATGGCCAACTACCTCAACGAAGAGGTGGGCAAAGCCGCCAAGATCGGCGTGTCCGTGTGCTTCTTGCAGAGCATCATCAACTATCTCAAGACGGGCGGGCTGGCGTTGCGCGGCATATACGACGTGCGGCAGGAGCCGTTCGAAGTGCCCGTGGGCGACGCTCCCGACGAGGTGCTTTTGAAGGGTAGAGCCGCCAAGAAACAGGAAAAGATCGACCAGACCGAGCGGCGCATCGCGGCCTTGCGCGAGGTGCTGTCCATCGGCAACGATATCGTGCAGTACGCCCAAACGGAAGAGTTCTGCTTGGCGGCGACGGCCGAGTCGTCCGAGGTGCGGGACGTGTTGGCGGCGTTCGTGAGCAGTCAGGACAAGGCGGGCGTCAAGCAGGCCGAGACCGTCATCGAGAAATTGCGCCCCAAAAACAACGAATTCGTACGCTATTGCTACGATTGTCTGAAAGCATTGCAACCCAAAAAGAAGGGTTTTTTCGGTAAATAAACAAAAGGAGAAGGGTTATGGCGAAACGCAACAGCGGTATTAACCTCAAAAAGGTGTCAAAGGACATCAAAAAGTTTTTGAAAGACATCGGCATCAAAGAAGCGGAGATCAACGTGGATGAGAAGCGGATCACGAGCGTGTTCGATACCTCGCTCAAAGACTACGACGACAACATCATTGCGCGGTTCGATTATTATACGAACGGCCTCGCCGTGTTTTGCTTTACGTTCGATCGCCTCGACGTCAACGAGCAAACCTTGCGCATGATCAACGAAGCCAACGAAAGGTTGCTGTTCTTCCAGGTGTTTATTGATGCCGAGAAGAATTATTTGCGCTTGATGCACAGCGTTATGTACGTCCACGAGGACGACTACGACGACTACGTCGCCAACGTGCTCAAAGAGTTCGTGGCGGACTCCACCATCGAAGTGCTTACGCCCCTGTGCATATTGACCGAGGGCAATACGGGCAACGCCTGATAGGCGGCGCAAAGATGGCCGAAATCGTCGACAAAGTCTGCCTGATCGTTTCGGGCGGCCCATTCTATCGTCCCGAGGAAGTTCCCTCGGGCGATTTCGTCGTTGCGTGCGACCGAGGCGTGGCGTACGCCGCCGAGTTGGGGATCGAGCCCGATTTCATTGTGGGCGATTTCGATTCCTATCGCGGCGAATTGCCCAAGGGCGTTCCCACCGTCACACTGCCCGTCCGCAAGGACGATACCGATACGGGGTACGCCTTGCGCTACGCGGTCGAGCACGGCTTCGGCCGAGTGCGTATAGCGTTCGCTTTGGGCGGCTGTTTGGACCATACCTTGGCCAATCTACAATCGGCGGCAAAGGCGGCGAAGGCGGGCGTTCTCGTCCGTTTGGAAGGGGAGAATACCCTCGCTTATGTGCTGTCGCGGTCTACGGTGCGTCTGAACGTTCGCCGCGGACAGCGGTTGTCCGTGCTGTCACTTGGGGACGTTTGCCGCGACGTGTCCATTCGGGGCGCGCGGTACACTTTGGACCGAGCCGTTTTGTACGGAGATTATCCGTTGGGCGTCAGCAACCAGGCGGAAGGCGTCGTCGAAGTCTCTTGCGGCGAGGGCGTTTTGGCCGTAATGCTGGTTTCGTCCGACTGAACGTCTATTTTCGCAAAAAACTATTTTCACCCGATCGTATGGAATACCCCACCCACGTTGGGGTATTTTTGTTGCCAAAATCCCCCAATACGGTCGTTTTTGCGCGCATTTGGTCGGCGGCAAGTCATTTTTGGTATTTACTTTTCGCGCGAAAAGTTATATAATAATAAATACTTGGGAATTATTACACGCGCAACGCGCCGCTCGCGCCCAAGAGAGCGGCTATAGGCCTTCGGGCATACCTTCACAAAGAGATGGATAGTATTCGTACCCCCAAACAACAACGCGCCATAGAGACCAAAACCCGCATCATCAAAGCGGGCTACGAGTTGTTTGCGCAAAAAGGCTATTACAATACCAATACCACCGAGATCGCCAAGCAAGCAGGGGTGTCCACGGGCATCGTCTACGGCTATTTCCACGACAAGCGCGACATTTTGGTAGATGTGCTGGATATCTATATCGAGCAGGCTTTCGCGCCCATTTTCAACGTGCTGGAGCACTTCGTCGCGCCCTTGGATTTCGCGCGTATCATTCCGCAGATATTGGACGCCGCCGTGGCCGTGCACCGCGACAACGCCGCCATGCACGAGACTTTGCACGCGCTGTCCTCGTCGGACAAGGCCGTGGGCGACAAGTTTATGGCATTGGAGGAAGAGGTCACCCGTCGCATGGCGGACGCTCTGCGCCACGCGGGCTACCAAGATCCCGCCTTATACGAAAAGGTGCATTGGGCGATGGACTCGGTGCAGTCCTTTGCGCACGAATGCGTCTACGATCAACACGCCTACATAGACTACGCCGTTTTGCGCCGTATCGAAGAGACGGCCATCTACAACCTGTTCCAATAGGAGGGCGCAATGAAAAAGAAATGGATAATCCTTTTGATGATAATCGCGTGTCTATTAAGCCTCGCCTTGTCGGCGTGCAACCAAACGGACGCCAAAAAACAAGGTGATTCCACGCCGACTGCGCAGCAGGTAGCCGAAGCGGCGGTGGCGGCCAAGACCGAAGCGTTGCCCGACTACAACTTCGCGGAGGGCAATGAAAACAGCGAAGCGGTGGCGGCGCGCGAAGGCGACGCCGACGCCTATCTCGTCGGCCAAGCCGACGGCGCTCAAAAGTTGGTGTACGTCTATCAAGATATATCTTACGACCAAAACAGCAGCTATCGCTATATCGACGTGTATATGCCCAACGCCAAAGAGAAACTTGCGCCCGAAACCCCCGTGTTTTTGTATCTGCACGGCGGCGGCTGGGTGGCGGGTAGCCGCAAAGACGAGCGCAAAACGCTTATGCCGTATATCGCTTCTACGGGTATGGTTGTCGTCAGTATGGAGTACGCTTTGTGGTTCGGGCTCAATCAGCAGGAGTCCACGCCCTTGGGCGTCTACAGTTGGGAGCAGATGGGCGTGATGGAGATCATCAACACCGTGTTGAAAAACGAGCACCCCGTGTCGGTGGCCGATCAACAGGCGGATATCACGGCGTGCCTGACCTTCCTGCGGGATACCTATTTGCCCTCGCTGGGGCTCACCGCCACCAATATCGGCATCGGCGGCTATTCGGCGGGCGGTCACCTGTCGAGCTTGTACGCCTACAAAAACGCGGACAAATCGCCCATGCCCATCGCCTATTTGATGGATCTGGTGGGGCCCGTCAAGTTGCTCGACGAGAACTACAAGCGCCTATTGGATATGCTCACCGGTCACGTCGAAGACGCCCCCGAAGCGGCCGCCGACGTTTTGAAGTTCGTTTCGCCGTTGTTGGAAGATTTGGCGGCACCTTTGGCGGGTATTTTGGGTGAAGAGGAGCCCGTGAACATTTCTACCGAGGAGGGCTATCAACACGCCCTCGCGAGCATCGCCGCCTTGCAGCCCATCGATTACCTCAACGAAAACAGCGTGCCCACCATCATTTGCTACGCGCGCCAACACGACGATATGCCCATCATCGAGGTGCTCTTCGAATGCGAAGTGGACGATTTTATTCCCATCACCATCTATCAATCCATCTCGGCCAAGTTGGACGAGACGGGCATCGTGCACGAGGATAAGATGTTCGACAACGCCACGCACAACACCATCGGCAAGAATCAAGACTCCTGCAAGTGGATGGCGGCGCGCGTGTCGGCCTACGCCTCTCTCTACGGCACGTACGCCAAGGCGCAATAGAATATGAACAAAATGTACGACAAAGAAACCCTCAGTTTTTACTTGGTGGCCGTCGCGTCGGCGATGGCGGCGATAGCGGCTATGTGCACGTCGGCCTTTTGGCGCGCAACGGGCGGCGTCGCCGTGGGTTTCGCGTTGTTTTTGCCCGCTTTGGTGCTGGCCGCGTTGGGTTTTTCCTATCCCTCGCCCCTCAACAAGGTGCGCGCGGCGGTCATGCTCGGCAACACCTTGGCGCTTTCGGCCATCTTCGTTTGTCTGTTCATCGCCCGTGATCTCGCGGGTGCCAAAATCGTTTTGTATACCGTGGCGGGCGTTTTTCAGCCCAACGCTATGGGGGTTTTGCTGACCATCTTTATGGGATTCGGCCTGTTGGTGGCCGTTATGACCGCGGCCCGCGTGCTGATGCAGGCTTTCGGCAAGTCTATGAACGATCTCGAGCGGCAACTGTACGTGCAGTCCGCGGCGGAAACCGAAACGCCCGCGCCCGATATCACCCCGCGAGAGGTGGACGAAAAGCAAGTGCTGGCCAAGGCGGACCAAGAGGTGCGCATGAATCGGTTGAGCATTCTGCCCGCGTCTTCGGCGCCCGACGGCCGCGACCGCACGCCCGTATCGCCCGCAGAGGCTCGCGCACGCAGTCAAGCGCGGCGCGAAGAGGAAGAGGCAGAAGAGGAAGCGCCCGTTCGCGCGCGCATGGCCACGGTCACCACGGAAACGCCCGCGCCCGTGTATTCCGCGCCCCAAGCCGAGCCCACCTCGGAGGAAGCGCCCGTTCGCTCCATTCTGGCAGAAGAGGAGTCGACCGCCGACGCGCCCCAAGCCGACGAGGACGTCATCTATGCGCAAACGGACGACGTAGAGCCTGCGGTCGAGGTCGAAATGGCCAAAGGGCAGGACCTCACCGATTACGACATTCGCACCGAAACGGCGGTGCATCGGCCTCGTCAAAAAGAAATGCCGAAAAACGACGATCTCTATACGGATTTTTCGTACGATGAGGACGACGACGTCGATCCCACCGATGCGGGAGAATAAAGTATGAATCCACACGACGGACATCGCGAACGGTTGCGCGCAAAGATACGCAAAGACGGATTGAACTCCCTGGAGCCTCACGAAGTGCTGGAGTATTTCCTCTATCCGTTCGTACCTCGTCGCAACACCAACGACATAGCGCACGCCTTACTCCACAAGTTCGGCTCGCTGTCGGGCGTGTTGGAGGCCGACTGCGCCGCTTTGGCCGACGTGGACGGCATGACGGCCAACGCCGCGTTGTTCTTGTCGCAATTACCCGCGTTTCTCGTCATGTACAAGATGGATAAGGCCACCAAAAAGAACAATTTTTTGGCGCCTGCCGAAGCGGCCGTCTATCTCAACGAACTCATTGGGCAACGGCCTACCGAGTGTTTTGCCGCCTTGGCTTTGGACGTCAAAGGCAATTTGATAGGCACCGTTCAATTCGAATCCACGCGCGCCGATTCGGTGGCGGTGGACGTGCGCAAGTTGGTGAAGGAACTGCTGTTGATTCGCGCTACGGGCGTTATCGTGGCGCACAATCACCCCTCGGGCGACGTAACGCCCTCTATGGAAGACGGCGATATGCTCGAATTGTTGCGTTCGGCGTTCGCCCCGTTGGATATCAACCTGCTGGACTGTCTTATCGTGGGCGGCGGCAAAGCCGTCTCGATGATGCGGCGCCAGGCGGCTAAAGGCACGGATACGCGCGTCCCGTGGGAGATCGACGCGGGCGTGCCGACCGAAGAAGAATACAACTTGTTGTTTAATCGCAACGACAAGAATTAAAGGAGATATATATGGATTACGCACAAGAATCACTCAAAAAACACGCCCAATGGAAGGGCAAAATCGAAGTCAAAGCCACCGTTCCCGTGGCCACCAAAGAGGATCTGTCTTTGGCCTATACGCCCGGCGTGGCGCAACCTTGTCTGGAAATTCAAAAGAATCCCGACCTCAGCTACGACCTCACCCGCCGTCACAACCTCTGCGCCGTCATCACGGACGGTACGGCCGTGCTCGGCTTGGGCGACATCGGGCCCGAAGCGGGTATGCCCGTGATGGAAGGCAAGTGCGTGCTGTTCAAATCGTTCGGCGACGTGGACGCGTTCCCCTTGTGCATCAAGAGTAAGGACGTCGACACTATCGTCAACACCATCTATTTGCTGTCCGGATCGTTCGGCGGCATCAATTTGGAAGATATATCCGCGCCCCGTTGCTTCGAGATCGAGCGCAAACTCAAAGAGGTGTGCGACATTCCCATCTTCCACGACGACCAACACGGTACCGCCATCATTACTTTGGCCGGCTTGACCAACGCCCTCAAAGTGGTGGGCAAGAAAAAAGAAGAGATCAAGGTGGTCATCAACGGCGCGGGCGCCGCGGCCATCAGCATCTGCAAACTGCTCCTCTCGGCAGGCGTCAAAAACGTCACCTTGTGCGACCGTTCGGGCGCCATCTACAAGGGCCGCGAGAAAGGTATGAATTGGATCAAGGAAGAGATGGCGGAAGTGACCAACCTCGAGAGAAAGCAAGGCACTTTGGCCGATATGTTGGTGGGTGCGGACGTGTTCATCGGCGTCAGCGCGCCCAAGATGGTGACGACCGAGATGGTGCGCACCATGAACAAGGACGCCATCGTCTTCGCGTGCGCCAACCCCACGCCCGAGATCTTCCCCGAAGACGCCAAAGCGGGCGGCGCCAAAGTGGTGGCCACCGGCCGCAGCGACTATCCCAACCAAATCAACAACGTGCTGGCGTTCCCCGGCATTTTCCGCGGCACCTTCGACGTGAGAGCCCGCGACATCAACGAAGAAATGAAGTTGGCGGCCGCCAAAGCCTTGGCCGAATTGATTTCGGACGACGAACTGTCGGCGGACTATATCATTCCCGCCGCCTTCGATCCCCGCGTGGGCAAGGCCGTCGCCAAGGCCGTGGCGCAAGCCGCCCGTGATTCGGGCGTGGCCAGACTGTAATCGTCACAGAAGAAGTGCGCCGCGAAGGGCGCGGCTGACGACTTTTGCGTATTACGAAAGAAAAGGGAAGTTGTACTATGGGAAAATTCGATAAGGTAATGCAAGAAAAAGACCGCATGGCCGAGTATATGATACACGAGATCACCACGATATGCAAGTACCTGCCCAAACGCGCCCCCGGCTCGGAGGGCGAGAAAAAGGCGGCCGAGTATATGCGCGACGCGCTGGAGAAGGAGTGCGGTTGCAAAAAAACGGCGATAGAGCCCTTCAAGGTGACGCCCGATTCTTTTTACGGCTGGATATACATTACCGTATCGTGCGCTTTGGTGCAGATCATAATGTACTTCTTCTATCCGCTTGTCGGCGCCATCGTCATGGCCTTGGGCCTTATCGTCATGGTGTTGCAATTCGGCCTGTATATCAAGGCTATCGACTTCTTCTTCGTGCAGAAGACCAGCCACAACCTCACGGGCATACGCCCCGCATCGGGCGAGGTGAAGTGCCGCGTGCTGTTCAACGGGCATATCGACGCGGCGTGGAACTTCCCCGTCAACGAGAAGTGGGGCGGCGTGGCCTATACCATACACGTCATCGCCTCTATCGTGGGCGTTTTGTATATGTTCGTGCTGTCCATCATTCGCACGGTGCAGACGGACGCGGCGTGGAATATCCTGACGCCGTCTTCGCAACCCGCCATGTTCTGGTTGGGTGTAGGCACCGTTCTTTTCCTGCCCCTGCTCATCGGTCTGTATTGGATGTGGGACGAGAAGGTGGTCGTGGACGGCGCCAACGACAACTTGACCGGTTGCTATATGGGCATCGCCATTCTCAAAGCCATGGAAGAAGCGGGCGTGCAGCTCGAGCACACCGAGGTCGGCGTGGTGTTGAGCGGCTCGGAGGAGGCCGGTTTGCGCGGCATCAAGTCGTGGTGCGCCCAACACAAGGGCGAGTACGACGACGTGCCCACCTATATCTACAGTTTCGACACCTTGCACGACGAACGGTTCCTGATGGTCAACTATCGCGATCTCAACGGTACGGTGGAGACGGACAAGGAGACGGGCGACCGCTTTATGAAGAGCGCGGCGGAGCTTGGCATTCCCTGCCAGCGCGGCATAGTGCCTCCGTTCGGCGGCGCCACCGATTCGGCGGCCTTTGCGCAAGCGGGCTACAAGGTGGCGGGCATTACGGCGCTCAATCACGTCCTCGAGGACTACTATCACACCATTCACGACACCTATACCAACCTCAATCCCAAATGCTTGGCCGACTGCTATTCGGTGACGGTCAACTGCTTGCGCCATATCGACGAAGAGTTGGGCGACGGCGTTAACGAGGAGCCCATTTCGGCCTAGCGCACAGAGTACCAAAAGCGCGCGACGATTCCTTCGGGAAACGCCGCGTGCTTTTTCGTTTGCTTGCGTGAGGCGGCGCCGTCGTGGCGACTACGCTACGCCTTCTATGAGCAATTTGTCCGCCACGAGCGCAATAAATTCGCCGTTGGTGGGTTTTTCGTTGGCGTTGTAGACCTTGATGCCGAAGATATGATTGACGTTCTCTATTTTGCCCTTGTTCCAGGCCACTTCGATGGCGTGGCGAATGGCGCGTTCCACTTTGCTGGGCGAGGTGGCGAAGCGGGCGGCTACGGCGGGGTAGAGGCGCTTGGTGATGCTGTTGATGACGTCGGGGTTTTCCACGGTCAATTTGACGGCTTCGCGCAGGTAGTGGTAGCCCTTGATATGGGCGGGAATGCCCACGGTGATGAATATATTGCTCAACTTCTCGTCGAGGTTGCGGTTGATACGCGCCCGATAGGCCTGTCCCACCGCGTCCGTTTGGTCGGCGGCCACTTGCACGGTGTCCACCAGCCGTTGGGTGAGAGCCTTGACGGAGAGGGGCTTGGTCATATAGTAGCGCGCGCCCAAGGAAAGGGCGCGGCCCACGTACTCGTCGCCCACCGGCAAGGATACGGCGATGGTGTTGACCGCTATCTTTTTGTCCGCCAGGGTGTTAAGGACGTCCAGCCCGTCGAAGGAGGGCATCACCATATCCAGCACCATCGCGTCGTAATCGCCGCGTTCGCATTCGCGTATGGCCGACAGGCCGTCGTATACGGCCGTCACCGAAAACAAATTCGTTTCTTGCAATTTTTGTTTGAGCTCGTCGCAATAGGCGACGTTGTCGTCTACCACCAAAACCTTTGCCTTTTTCATGCTTGCCTCCAAGAGTCGTGTTTTTCCGTTGGGCCTGGGGGCTATGCCCCCAAACCGCTTCGGAGAGGGAACAAACGCGGGATACCTTCGTTTGACGGATTCATTATAACAAATCCCGCCCGAGAGGGGGCGCGGTCGCGTCGGGCTTATTACGTCGAAAGTTGCCGAAGGAAGAGGAATTTAGCCGAATGGTCGCGAATGGCCTTGCTGCCGCCGAGAAAAGAGGGGAGTTTCGCCTTTATTTGTAAAAAAATGCTCGACGCTCACATTTTTTTGAAAAAAGTAGTTTACAAATGCGATATATATCCATATAATAAATGCAAATTGACACAAGGAGTGATTCGTTATGCCTAAATATAAATTGTGCCCGCGTTGCGAATTGAACTATATATTGGAGACGGAAGACTATTGTCCCGTGTGCAAAGACGAAATGAACGGCGTCGCCGTCAACGATTTGGATTACGACGAGGCCTTCGAGCGCATCTGCCCCCGTTGCGGCATCAATCCCATCACCGACGACCAAGAGTATTGCGAGGCCTGCCGCGCCGATATGGAGACGTTGAGCGTGGAGTCGGAGTCGGAAGAGGAAGAATGGCAAAAGAGCGCCAAGGAGACCGAGGTGGCCTTCCCCGACCTGGACGAGGACGAGGAAGACGAGGAGTTGGATCCCGCCTTGGTGATGGAGGATCCCGACATCTTGGCCGAATTGGAGTCGGAGAGCGAAGCGGACGCCGAATTGGACAAAGAGGAAGAGGAGTTCGAGGATGAGGACGACGACTTCGACGATTTTGAAGACTTGGGCGACGTAGACGACTACGACGAAGAAGAGGACGACGAAGACGATGACGACGATGACGACGGCGATCTTTGATAGCCTTCGGCACGCGTGATAAAAAGACGGGCGTTGGGATTTCGCATCTCAACGCCCGTTTTTTATATTGATTTAACTTTCCCCTTAGCGTATTCGTCGAGCGGTCGCAAGGGAAGACCGCTTGCCTTGCGCTAACGCAGCGCGGAGTAGGCGAGGGAGCAAATCATCAATTTGTACGGCTCGGACGTCACGGCCTCAAACTCCATCACGAGGCGCATGATAAACTTGGTATTGGCGGCGGTCACGCGGCGTTTCACCCCATTGGCGTCCGTCATGACCATGGGCTTGGAGAAAAGGCTCCAATTCGTGCGAAGGTAGGGCACGGCGTTTTTGATCTGCTGGACGTACA
>JAFPXC010000025.1 GCA_017394805.1 Clostridia bacterium
TGCTTCTATTATACAACCATACGAACGCCCATTCTTACGAATGGTATCTATACTATGTATAGATTGGTCGCTGCGCTCCCTGCGTTCGGTTGCAATGCGGCGCAAGCGTTATGCAAATACTTCGCTTCGCTCGTGCTTGCACGCTTGCTTCTATTATAGCATACTTTTTCACCCGAGACAATCAAAAACGGTATTTTTTTCGCCTGCGTGCCGCGGATTGCATCTTGCGCGGCGCACGCGTATATGGTATAATCGAAATATCTTAGTGCCAAGGAGAGTTTCGCCATGCCCGAGCGTATCGTCAAATTGCTGTCCCAACCCATTTTCTTCGAGAAAAACCGCGTGTACCGCGTGTACAAAGGCGGGCGCGGCATCGCCGCGTTTTGCGATTTGCCCGCCGAAGAGGACGGCTTCTTCCCCGAGGAATGGATCGCCTCGTCGGTCAAGGCCATCAACCCCCGCTATTTCGGTCCGCGCGACGGCGTGGCGGTCATCGAGGGCACGGACGTCTTCTTCGACGACGCGCTACGCGACTATCCCGCCTTGTTGACGGGCCGCCGCCGCTACGACTGCCTTATCAAATACCTCGACAGCGCCATACGCTTGCCTATGCAGGTGCATCCCACGCGCGCTTTCGCCAAGGAGCACTTTGGCTCGCCCTACGGCAAGACCGAGGCGTGGCTGGTGCTGGCCACGAGGCCGGGTGCCAAGATATTCTTCGGCTTCAATCGCCCCGTCACCAAGGACGAGTTGTCCCGCATGGAGACGCGCAGCGAAGAGGAGCGCGATATCATGTCCACCATTTTGGCGGGCGTGGACGCCAAGGTGGGCGACGTCTATATCATCAACGCGGGCCTTATCCACGCCATCGGCGCGGGCTGCACCATTTTGGAAGTGCAGGAGCCGACCGATTTCACCATTCAGCCCGAGCGGTGGTGCGGGGATTATCATATCAGCGAGCAAGAGGAATATATCGGTCTCGACAAGTTCACCGCGTTGGATTGTTTCGACTATTCTTTGGTGGGCGAAAAGGCTCTCAAAGGCGCCTTGCTCACCCCGCGGGTTATCAAGGACGAGGACGGCGTCAAGGTCGAACTCCTCATCGGCTACGAAGATACGCCGTGCTTCGCCGAGAACCGCGTTTCCCTCGCGGCCGGCAAGCGGTACACGCCCTCTTTCGCCCCCTCGGTATGGATCGTGCTGGACGGCGAAGGCGAAATCACGGGCGACGGGTACGCCCGACGGATAAAGAAGGGTGATTATTTCTATTTGCCGTACGCGGCCGAGGGCAAGTTTGACGTAGGCACGTCTACCGCCATCGTGCTGGCCGAGTGCTTGCCGAGCAAGGAGAATCTCGACCTATGATTACGGCGATAGGGGAGATATTGGTTGACAAATTGGTCAAGCCCGACGGGGCGGTGTGCCACGTGGGCGGCGCGCCTTTCAACGTAGCGGTCGGCGCGGCAAGGTGCGGTGCCGCCGTCACGTTTTACGGCAAGGTTGGCGCCGACTCGATGGGAGACTTTATCTTGGGCGCCATCGGCTCGTTCGGCGTGGACGCCAAGGTCAATAGGGACGCTCGCTATCCCACCACCGTGGCCGAGGTCACCTTGGACGAGCGAGGCGAGCGATATTTCCGCTTTTTGCGCGACAACGCGGCCGACTATCACCTGACGGCGGCGGACTTCGCCGTGCCGAGCGATACCACCATCGTGCATTTGGGCACTCTTATGCTCAACAAGGCCGAGGGCAGAGCGGCCGCCGACGAAGTGATACGCCTTACGCGCCTAAGCGGCGCTTTGCTGTCGGTGGACGCCAATTTCCGCGACGACCTCTTTGCCACCACTTCTTTGCGCAACGAAGTTATGCTGCCCTATCTTATGGCGGCGGACGTTCTCAAAATGAGCGAGGACGAGGTTCTTAGCCTCACGGGCGAGGCGGATTTGGGCGAGGCCGTGCGTGCGCTCGCCTTCCGCGGTATGCTGTTCGTCACGGCGGGCTCGCGTCCTTCCCGTGTGTATTACGGCGGGCACGTGGCGCAAGTTGCCCCCCCACGTCTTAGCCATATTGTGGACACGACGGGTGCGGGCGACGCTTTTTACGGCGCGGTATTGGCCAATTTGGACGCCATCTTTTCCAAGGGGTTGCAACCCACGATGCCCGCGCTTACCGAGATATTGGAAGTCGCCAATCGTATGGGTGCTTTGGCCACCCAAAAGGAAGGCGCCATATGATCGCCGTCATCAAGATGTTGGTGGCGGGACTACTCAAACACCCCGTAGTGGCTTCGCACGTGGTCACGCTCAAAAAGCGCGTGTTCAAAGAGGTGGGAGACCTCACGGTGGACGCCTATTCCACCGCCGAGCCCATTCCTTTCGCGGAAGTGGGCTCTATAAGCCCCGAGCGTATGCGCAAAGGCGCGATTTGGACCGAGGAGCGTTTCGGTGCGTGTTGGTTTCACCTGACGGGCGTCGTGCCCTCGGCGGCGGACGGCAAGCATTTGGTCGCTTTGGTCAAATTGCAGGGCGAGGGCTTGTCGTACGAGGATGAGGAGACGGGCGACCTCGTCACGTCCATTTTGTCCGTTCCCGACGTGTTGCAGCCGCCCACCATCGGCAAGTGCGTAGTGGAGTTGACCCCCAAGGCCACGGCGGGCGCCATGGTCGACGCGTGGATAGACGCGGGCTACAACGGCATCAACGGCAACTTCTTGATGAAAGCCAAGTTCCGCTACGCCAAGATGGCCGTTCGGCGCGAGAGCCTTTGGGACTACTACTACGATTACGTCACGTTGGCCGTCCTTTTGGCGACTGACGGACACAATCCTCTGCTCACCCCCGCGCTCAAAGAGAAATTGCTGTGGGTGCTGTCGCAGTCCTACGCCCTGTACGACAACGGGCAGCTTGACGGCGCGCACAAGATCTTGCGCGACTACTACGATCTGCCCCCAGCGCAGGATGGCGTGGAATACACCCTCGTGGGGCACGCCCATCTCGACCTTGCCTGGATGTGGCCCAAGCGCGAGAGTATGCGCAAGGCCGTGCGCACGTTCACCAACGCAGTGCGCCAAATCGAGCGCGAGCCCGCCTATGTGTTCGGTGCGAGCCAGGCGCAGATGTTCGATTGGGTACGCCAAAGTACCCCCACGTTGTTTGCCAAATTGCAACGAGCGGTAGCGAGCGGCAATATCGAATTGCAAGGCGGTATGTGGGTGGAATGCGATTGCAATATGCCCTCGGGCGAGAGCCTAATCCGCCAATTCGGCTACGGCGACGCGTTTTTCCTCGAACATTTCGGCCGCACGTCCGACGTGGTGTGGCTACCCGACGCGTTCGGTTTTTCCTACGCCCTGCCCACCATCGCCGCGGGTTGCGGCAAAAAGTATTTCGTCACCACCAAACTCACTTGGAATCGGCACGTCAAGTTTCCCTATCAGACCTTCTATTGGAAGGGATTGGACGGGGCGACGCTTCTTTCTCACGTTTCCCCCGAGGGAACCTATTGCAACGACGGCACGCCTTTGGCGTGGGCCAAGGCCGAGGAGCGCAATACGCAAAAGGAGTTGGGCGCGGCGCTCGTCATCTACGGCGTAGGCGACGGCGGCGGCGGCGCGGGCGAGGGCCATATCCAGATCGCCAAGCGTGCGATAGGGCTTGCGGGCGCGCCCAAAGCCCGATTCGGCAGCGCCGCGAGTTGTTTCGAGCGGTTGGCCGAGCGCAAGGACGTGCCCACCTTCGACGGGGAACTCTACCTCGAATATCACCGAGGTGTTTTGACGTCCCAGGCCGAGGAGAAGCGGCTCAACCGTCTGGCCGAGCGCAATCTGCACGTGTTGGAATGGTTGCTTGCCTACGACGGACGGTCGGCGGACGTCACGCACGACTTGTGGCGCACTACGCTGTTCAATCAATTCCACGATATTTTGCCCGGTTCGGGCATTGGTCGGGTACACCGCGAAAGTGTGGCCGAACTCACCGAGGTGGTCGACCGCGCCGCCGAACTTTATGCGGGGTTGTTACCCACGGGCGAGGGCTTCGGCTGGCTCAATCCTTCTCCCTTCGCGCGGCGGGAATACCAAACGGCGGGCGGCAAGACCTATCTCGTATCGGCCGAGGGCTACGCTTCGGCTTCGTTTGCGCCCGTGGAGAAGGGGAGCGTTGCGGGCGATGACTATCTCGAAAACGACTTCGTCAAGGTGACGTTCGCGCGGGGCGTCGTCACTTCCTACCTCGACAAGCGGACGGGCAAAGAGTACGCGAAGGCGGGGCTCAACGTCCTCGGGCTCTACTACGACAAGGACAAGCGCTACGACGCGTGGAATATCGGTTTGGACTATCTTAGCCACCCACGTACCATACGTTTTTCGTCCCAACGCGCCTATATGGACGGCGCTATCGCCGTGATGGAACTCCGCTTCGCCTTGCCCCGCGGCACGGTCGTGCAGGCCGTGCGTTTGGGCTACGGCACCCAAGTGGTGTTTGATACCACGGTGGAGTGGCACGAGGAGCACCTGATGCTCCGTGCCGATTTCGTGCCTACCGTGTACGCCCGATGGGCCGATTGCGATATTCAATTCGGCAGCGTCGCCCGCGACACCGCCGACGATACGCCCGAAGCGGCCGCTCAAATCGAGGTCTGCGCGCACAAATACGTTTCCGTCGAGGACGCGGGGTGCGTTTTCGCTTTGTATTCGGACTCCAAATACGGCTACCGTCTCAAAAAGGGCGTGCTGTCCATCGACCTTTTGCGCAGTCCCAAATATCCCGATCCCGATTGCGATATGGGCGTTCACCGCTTCGCCTACGCGATGGATATCCCCGCCACACGAATGGACGCCGTTCGGGGCGGCTACAACTTCAACTATCCTCTGCTTGCCCTGCCTACCGCCGAGGCGGTCGCGCCTCTTGCCACCGTGGACACCGCGAACGTCGTTCTCGAAACGATCAAGCCCGCCGCCATGGGCGAGGGCTACGTCCTCAGGCTGTACGAGCGCTTGGGCGTAGCGACCGATTGTACCCTTGCGCTACGGCGCCCCTACCTCGCGCTGTACGCCACCGACCTGTTGGAGAAAAACCCTGTCGAAACGAACGCCCGTTTACACTTCGCCCCGCACGAGATCAAGACGATATTGGTCAAAACCCGCTAAAAACGGGAAGAGAAATCGATCCCTTCCCGTTAAGACTTTTTATTGCGTGTCCCCCAACCAATGGGACTTATTTCACCGCAGGTGCCCCTTTTCTATGCCAATACGCATTCTTTTTCGTTGAGATGCAGTTTCACCGAGCCTTGCTTTTCCTGGCACAGCGGGCAGGTGTCGAAGGCCTCTTTCCCTTCGGCGCGATAGCCGCAGGCGGGGCATTCCCACACCACCGATTTGCTCTTCTCGTAGGCCGTGCCGTCCTTGAATTGACGGTAGAGGTCTTTGAGAATGCGGTGGTGCCGCTTCTCCACCTCGGCCACGTTGTCGAACAAAGCCGCGATGTCGTCGAAGCCCTCTTCCCGCGCCGTCTTGGCGAAAGAGGGGTAGATATTGTTGCCCTCGTCTTCTTCGTCCTTGGCGGCCAATTTGAGGTTTTCCACCAAATCCCACTTTTCGCGGAAGGGATAGCCCGAACTAATGTCGATATTGTCGATGGGCTTTTGCGACGCCGACTGAATAAAACTGTAAAACATACGCCCGTGGTTGAATTCGTTGTAGGCGAGTTTGTCTATTTCGGCGGCCAGCGCCTTGTAGCCCTGTTGTCTCGCGCCGTACTCGATATACTCGTACCTCGTCCTTGCCATACATTCCCCTGCGAACGCCTTGGCCAAATTGAAATAGGTTTTGCTGTTCAAAAGTTCCATATCATACCTCCACGCCAAGTATTGACCGCCCTTGCCCGAACTATTCGCCGTAGTGTGAACTTGACGTAATCGAGCGGGTTTTTGCACGAAAACGGGGGAGCAGGGCGTGCTTTTTCCCTCGAAATGCGGATGGAATTTTGCGAAAACGCGGATATCGGATGCGAAGGCTATTTCTCTCGCACGAGGTGTTCGAGCGTTCGGGCGTACCGCTCGCGGTCTATTTTGCCCGAACTCAGCACGTCCACCGAAACGCCCTTTTTCGCGCTTCTTCCCGTAGCGCTCGGGGCGGGCGCGCCTATGGCGGACAGCAGTTCCGCGTTGCCGTCCAAGATATTTTTCGGTTTGACGATACGGCAAAGCACGTCCTTTATAAGGACGTAATGTGTACAGCCGAGTATCAAATTGTCCACTTCGCCCACGCCGTCGAGCCGCTCGCGGCAATAGGCTTCGATGGCATCCACGTCGGGGTAGTCGCGGTCTACGAGGGTAGCCAATTCGGGCAAGGACAGGGTGCGGAAACCGTCCGTATCGCGGTAGCGCGAGGTGGTCAGCGCGGTGCCCAAGAGCAGGCTTTTGCCGCCCAACGCGAGGGCTCTCTCCACGGGCGGCAGCACGCCGAAAACCGCCCAATCCGTGGTCTTGCGCAGGTACCGCAATGCCGCCGTCGAGGCCGTATTGCACGCCAGCACCAATTTCGTCGCGCCCTTCTCGGCGAGCCGTTCGCACCCCTCGCGCACCAACGCCATCACTTCCAATCGGGGCTTGTTGCCGTAGGGGGCGTGTCCCACGTCCGCGTAGTACGCAAAGGCGTTGTCCGCGCCGCTTTCGATGAGCGCTGCCAAGGTCGAAAGGCCGCCCATTCCGCTGTCTATGACGCCTATCATAGTATAGTATATAAAAAAATATCGAAAGGGTGATAGATTTTGCTTGCCAAATCGGCGGGCGTATTGTAATATAATAAAAGTCTAAATAACGACAAATATACCATAAAGGGGTACGATATGAAAGTTTTCGAAACAAATGCAATCCGTAACGTAGCACTCATCGGTCACGGCGGCGAAGGTAAGACTTCCCTTGCCGAAGCGATGCTGTTTAACGCCAAGTCCATCGACCGTTTGGGCCGCGTGGACGACGGCAACTCCACCATGGACTACGATCCCGAAGAAATCGCCCGCAAGATTTCCATCGGTTTGTCCGCCGGTTACGCCGTGTGGAAGGACGTCAAGATCAACGTCCTCGACACGCCGGGGTTCTTCGACTTCGAGGGCGAGGTCATCGCGGCCTTGCACGTCTGCGAGGCGGCCGTCATCGTGACGAGCGCTTCGGGCAATATGACCGTCGGCACCGAGAAGGCGTTGGAGATGGTCAGCGAGCGCAAGAAGCCCGCAATTCTCTTCGTCAATGGCGTCACCAAAGAGAACGCCAACTATGTGGAGACCGTCAACGCCATTCGCGCCGCCTATTCCAAAGTGGTCATGGCCGAGATTCCCATCGTCGAGGCTTTGACGATGAAGGGTTACGTCAACGTACTCGAAGGCAAAGCCTTCGACATGAGCGGTAAGGAGATCGCCATTCCCGCTTCTCTCCAAAGCGCCTACGAAGAGGCCCGTTTGGAGATCGTGGAGTTGGCCGCCGAGACCGACGACGCTTTGATGGAGAAGTACTTCGAGGAGGGCGACCTGTCCCACGACGAAGTCATCACCGGCATCAAGGCCGCCATCGCCGCCGACAGCGCCATCTTGGCCTACGGTGGTTCCGCCACCCAAAACGTGGGCGTCACCAATTTGATGGACGCCATCTTGCGCTTCGTTCCCGCTCCCACCGCCAAGACCGAGGGCACCTGCCTCCAAGTCTTCAAGAGCGTGGTCGACCCCTTCGTGGGCAAACTGCTCCTCTTCAAAGTGGAGGGTGGCTCCGTGGCTTCGGGCATCGCCCTCAACAACGTCAACGCCGACAAGCAAGAGCGCATCAGCGCCTTGTACTGTCTCAAAGGTAAGAAGCAAGAGGGCGTGGACAAGTTGAACGCGGGCGACATCGGCGCCGTGGCCAAACTCAGCTACACCAAGACGGGCGACACCTTGGGCGACGAGACTATCACCGAGCCCTTCGAGGCCATTCCCTTCCCCGCTCCCGTCATCGCCTTGGCCATCAACGCGGCCAAAGTGGACGACCAAGAGAAGGTCATCTCCAGCGTCCTCAAGATGCTCGAAGAGGAAAGCACCGTGGTCATCGAGCAAAACGCCGAGACCAACGAGACCTTGCTGTGCGGCATGGGCGAGATGCAACTCGACATCATCTGCAAAAAGGTCAAGAACAAATACAACGTGGACGCTATTCTGCGTGAGCCCCGCGTAAGCTACCGCGAGGCCATTCACCACTCCGCCGAGGCCGTCGGTCGTCACAAGAAGCAAACGGGCGGCGCCGGTCAATTCGGTCAATGCTCCGTGCGTTTCGAGCCGGGTGCGGCGGACGGCGTGTTCGAGTTCGTGGACGCGGTCGTTGGCGGTGCTATTCCCCGTCAATTCATTCCCGCCGTCGAGAAGGGTTTGCGCGAAGCGTTCAAGACGGGCGTTTTGGCGGGCTATCCCATGATCGACCTCAAGTGCACGGTCTTCGACGGTAAGTATCACCCCGTGGACAGCAAAGAAATCGCCTTCATCTCGGCGGCCAAGTTGGCCTACGACGAGGGCATCAACAAGGCCGGTCCCTACTTCCTCGAGCCTGTCAATGACGTCAAGATCATCGTGCCCGAGAGCTACCTGGGCGACGTTATGGGCGACGTCAGCAAGCGCCGCGGCGCCATCAAGTTCACCGAGCAGGAGAACGGCAAGCAGATTATTTCCGCTTCCATTCCGCAGGCCGAGATGCTCAAGTACGCCACTGACTTGCGCTCCATGACCCAAGGTCGCGGTCGTTTCGTGTCCACCTTCGCCGAGTACCAAGAGGTTCCCGCCTCCGCCAACGCGAAGATCATCGAGGACGCCAAGAAGCGCAAGGCCGAGTTAGACGCCCGCAAGTAAGCGGGGCGAGGATGCGCGACCGAGCGCCGTTTCGCGCTTTCGCTCGCGTTACGAAACACAAGTCTTATTTCACAAAAACCCCCGCAAAACGGGGGTTTTTCGTTACCAAATCGCCCCCGCTTGACAGGGCGAGTGCATGGTGCTATAATCTATATAACCTTAGCGTTATTGCGTATGCTATACTATAAGAGGTGATATTATGAAGAAACGCATTGCCATATTGATTGCCGTCGTTATGCTGGCCACCGTATGTTTGGCCGCGCTCACCGCGTGCTATCAGTCCCGCCCCGCCAAGCTCAGCAAGGTCGTGGGCACCTACGAGTTGAAGTCCTACACCCGCACCTATCCCGCCAAAGAAGGGGAGGAGACGGGCGAGACGGTGGACCTCATCGCCACCAATCAAATCAAGGCCTATCTGGTCGTCACGTCGGACGGCAAGGGCTATTACGTCTACGAGGACAAAGACACCCCCGTGCGGTGCTACCAATGCAAGATCAACGTCTCGATGGACGATAAGCAACCCGACAAGGTCAAGGAGATATCCTACACCTACGCGGCGGAGACCACGGGCGACGCCGTCCCCGGCAGCGGCCACGAGACCTTGGGCGTCTACTTCAAGTACAAGACCAAGAAACTCAGCTACAATATGCCCGCCATCTTCGGGCGCAAATATTCGCGTTCGGTGCGCTACGAAAAGGTGTCCAACGAGACCGGGCTGAATTACGTCAACCGAGAGTTTGGCACGACCTTCGCGCCCGCCGATTACGAGGTGGCTTTGTTGGACGGTGTGTTGGTCTACAACGGCGCCTACGACGCCGCTTCTCCCTACGTCTACTACGTCGTGGACTACTATCCAGAGCGTGCCAAATGCAACGTCTATTACGCCCTCAAATCGGATAGACAAGCACACGCCGACGCCGACCTCACGGCAACGCCCATGATGATGGCGCATTCCGACGACTACGATACGGGTGCGTATGCGGACAAAGTGACCGTCACGTTCGGCAATTTGCCTTTCGACGCGCCCTACTACGGCACGCCCGTCACCTCGCTCACCTACCACGGCGAGGGCTACGAAATGTGGCTTTCGCGCAACTCCCGCGCCACTTTCGACGTGCAGGCGTTCATTTCGGATGCCAACACCCAGTACGACCAATACCTCGCCTCGTTGGGCGAGTAGGGTTGCCGTATCGAGCGCAAGCGACGTGGGGTGACGTTTGCCAAGCCGTCACTTAGTCGGCCAAGGCGTTGCCTATTCTTCCAAAACGCACGCACACTCGCGGTATGCGCGGTATGACCAAAGGAGACCGAATATGAAGGATTATGATATGCAAGCGATGCGTGCGGACGAGATCGTGCCGCGCGAGGTATTCGCGGACGTTTTGGACGCGGACGAGGTCGTGGTGGGCGCGTACAAGCCCAACAAACGGCGCTATTACAAGGCTTTTTGGATGTTCGCCTTGCCCATCTTTTGGCCGCATCTTATCATGATTTTCATCCTTACTTTGGGCGTCGTGCCCATTCTCTATGTCAAGCGCGGCTACGATCACCTCTACTACGCCTACACCAACAAGCGCGTCCTCGCGCGTTCGGGCTCGTTCGGCGTCACCTATCGCAGCATAGACTACCGCGACGTGGTCTCCACCGAGGTCTCCGTGTCCTTCCTCGACCGCCGCACGGACACCGGCTCCATCTCTTTCCAAACCCAACGCCGCAGTCTTACGTTCAACTTCATCGAAAAGCCCTACGACGTTCTCCGCGAAATCCGCGAATATATCGCTCACAACGCCTAGCTATGAAGTATGAGTGCGGAGTACAGGGAACCATAAATTCTTTGATTTGTTCGCACCATAAATTGATAGGAAAAGAAACCGATTAAACGATAAATTACAAAAAAACGTTTATTCTCCCGCCAATATATTGTATAATAAAGGCGAATCAAGCAAAAAACGGGTTGATTTTCCCCGAAATACGCTTGACTTTGCAGTCACCCCCCGCGCGGGGGGGGTGGATTGAAATGCGCAGGGCAACACGATTACGTTCGGCTGCAAGGGGTGTGGATTGAAATCTCAGTCTACAACCGTGCACGCATCTCAGGGGGGGTGTAGATTGAAATCACGGTCGACATAGTGGCTGTGTTTTTAGGCGTACCTAGAGGGATTCGTAAGGAGAGACGACCTTCGGGAGCATCAACGGAATAGGCGCGCCCTATGGCCTGTAACGTCCTTATATAACATTCTCGCGCCGTCAGCCCCTACCGTAGGTTGGGGGTGCGACACGATAGTGGCGCAGTGGTGCTTTGCACCACCGAAGCCCTCGGTAGAAAAAAACGACTTGTGTTCGAACAAGTCGTTTTTGGCGTGCACGGGGTTAAAAACTTCGAACTTTCATATAAAGAAATAGAGGAAGCCGTGTTTTTGCACGCTTCCTCTATCTCTATTGAGCCATTTATTGTTCGTCGGTATGGAAGGTTGTCAGCGAAGTTGAACGATACAATGATTTTGTCATTGAACAGTTGAACCTCACGAATGAAATGCTTGACTATCAACTTCCGCACCTCTACAGAATTTATGTTGCCTGTAAACACATTATTTAAATAGTCTTTTATAGCCTCGATTGTCAGATATGTGTAACTTTGTTGTTTTTCCTCTTCTATGGCATAATCAAGTTGTGCGATTTCCGTTTCAAGTTCTCTAAGCCTTGATTTTGTTTGCTCGGTGATAATGCCTTGTTCCATTGCCGCAATCAGATTACTGCTTGCCTTCAAGGCTGCGGCTCGGTTGGATTCAAGCCCTTTCAACCTGCTATTTTCTGCTGCGTTCTTTTGATGCAACTTGTATACCGCCTCGGCTATGGCATTAACTGTTTCTTCAGATGCAAGCATTTTGTATGTCGCCTGAATAACGGCGTCTTCCAACTCTTGCTTGGGAATGTGTTTACATTCACATTTGTTCTCCTTCTTGCGCCTAGATAGGCACGAGTAATAATAATAGATAGCGCCTGTGTAACTCGTTCCGCTGATGCCAACCATTGACCTTTTACAATAACCACACACCAACTTTCCAGACAGAATATAATCATATACATCCTTCTTCCGGCAGGGGGCACGTCGGTTTTCGGCATGGATGTCTTGAACAGTTTGCCATAGCAGGTCATCTATAATCTTGGGATAGATATTGTCATACACGGTATCGCCGTGCTGGATCGTGCCGTTGTACTTGGTGTTGCGCAATATCTTATAAATCACTTTGTCAGTGATTACTGTACCGCGCTTACCCAATACGCCCCGTCGCTGTAGTTCGTCCGCAATGGCTCTTGCCGTATAGCCTTTGGCGTATTTTGAGTAGATCTCGCGGATAATGGCTGCCTCTGCCTCATTGATAACGTTCTTTTTGTCGACCGTATCATAGCCGAGGATTTGATACCCACCCGTATAGTTCCCTTTACGGTAACTCTCGTCCAATCCTCTATGTACCTTTTGGGACAGTTCCTCTGAGAAGTATTGCGCCATGCCTTCAAGCATAGATTCTAAGATGATCGCCTCAGGGCTGTCAGGAATATGCTCGGTTGCAGATAAAACGCGGATACCGTTGGTTTTAAGAATGCGCTTGTTAATTGCGCTATCATACTTGTTCCGAGAGAACCTATCCAGTTTGTAAACAAGAATGACATCCCACTCTTGCTTGCAACTGTCTTTTATCATGCGTTGAAAATTCGGGCGGGCGTCATTTGTCCCCGTCATAGCACGGTCTATGTACTCGCCTACGATGAGTAAATCGTTATTCTTCGCGTATTCCCTACACACTCTCAATTGTCCGTCGATGGACTGTTCCGTTTGTCCTGCGCAGCTATACCGCGCATAAATCACTGCTTTTTTCATTTTAATCCTCCTATTTGTTGTTTTTATCTTTGTCGGCATAATAGAAAAACACCACGATCAGAAAAGACGCGATGAAACTATCTTTCTCGTCCCTCTCCATCTTGGTGTAACTCGGTATGCCATTTGTTTTTAGCGTTCTTGCCATTCCTTTTCCTGCCTCCATACGGATTTCCAACGCCATAACGTCGGATTGACTGTATTAAAGCAAGTAATCTCCCCTCCTTTTGGGGACATTTATAAAGTTTTTCCATTTTATTCATCTTTTCACCTCCTTTTTCGTCTATCGACACCCATCCCACAATCGAAGCGAGCCAAAAGACAAAGGGAACCGCAATTACATTTGCCTATCCAAATAATTGCGGCGACTAAAAAAGGTCTAAGTAGGCATCATAATTGCCTTTCCTTTTTTAGTGCCTTGTCTTTTGGCGTAGCGGAGATTACACCCCCCGTCGATAGACGAAAAAGAACTATGTTGTGTGCCCATTTAGGTAAATACTGTGAATCGGTCTATCAAAGGAACAAAAAAACGTGGCATCTACAAGAGATGAATGCCACATAAAAGTATGAATACATTGAAAAGATGCGAAAGAGCAACTAACAAACAAGAAAAGGGGGATGGGACAACCGAACAAAGGCGAGGGGATATGGGCAGTGCCGCAAGCGGGTTAGCGCGGCCGCCCATTCCTCGCCGTCGGGGGCTTCCCCTTTTTGTCGTCGTTAGCTCGCGCTTCGAAGTCCGAAGTTGTCGGTTAGACGGGCCTTGTCTGGCGACGCATTTGCCAAGGGGACCCCGCGAAAGCGCGAGCGTAGCGAGCGATTCCGTGGGGAGTGGCAGCGGCGCCACTTGTTCAAGACAAGGACCGTCTAATAGTAAACGGTTCCACTTGGTTCCATTTGATTAGCATTATATTGTGCTGTGTTTTGGGTGTAAATGATACGGATATGAATCTTGTAATATTGTGATATACTTGTTAAAATGAAAAACTAATAGGTAAACGAAATACGACAATAAACGGATGCAATCCGCATTTCGCAAAATGCACAGACGAGAAGGCACTATTCTGTTTCAAACATAAAGTGACCGATAAATGGCGTGTTAGACTACAACTTTTTGTATTTTATATAAAAATGCAGTGTATCCTATTTCACAAGTAAGCTTATTACTGCGCCGATAATCGAACCGATTGCGCTACCGATAATCGCCCAAAATAATGGGGCGACGACGCGCCATTTAAGAATATCGGCACGCGTTTCTTTGGGTGCCCAATAAGGATTGACGCTAAGGTTGTCTTCTTTAATCCTACGATATTTCGCTTGGCACGCATTGGCGATCCCTCTTGCCGTAATATGACCGTTGCTTTTTTTAATTGTGTACGCGATATATTTAAGCATTTCATAAATACCCGCGGCGTTGAGCCCATCAATGGGTATCGGTGCGCCGCCTTGGTTGTTTTTCCAAATAAAAATACAAGGGATATCGCCCTCGTCGACATTAAAACTCGACATATTCTTCAAATTATCTTCACCGGACAGCTCCCATTCGGCTTTTGAATAAAAAATATCCAAATAATCGTCTAAAAAACGATTCAATTCGTCTTGATATTCTTGGATTAGTTCTTTTACCACCGCATTCCTATCCTTTTGCAAAATAACGCACTTATATCGATTGGAATCATTCAATCTCGATTGATATTCTTTATCATCTTTGTTAATTACCAAATTGAGCAAATCCTTGCGCATTTGTTCTTGTCGTTGATAGCGGCGATAGGCGTACTTTTCAATATTATCTCCTCGCCTGCAAAAAATCGAAATCAAGGCGTTAAAAATATCGTCGGATGTGCTATCGCAATCTTGTTCTTCAATGAATTTTTCGATAATGGGCGATAATGTATCTAATTGAATGGATATCTGCTTGGATTTTTCAACAAATGAATTTAATGGTTTAGATATTTCCAAATCATTATTATTTTTTGCCCATTCGATAAATTCAACGGTGGCTAAAATATCATTGTTACTCATAATAATTACTCCTTATTTTTATTTCCATTTAATAGTTAATATGGTATTTTTTCTTTAATTTTTTGGGGGATGGGTGCAACATCCCCCCTGTGGAATGTTGGGTTACTTTTTGATAAAATCGGTTTTGACTAATGGTATATTCCCAAGGAATATCGCCTGCGGTGAAGCGTGTGCGGCGCCGATGGCGCCTATGGCGGTCTGTCGGTCGGTAATCGGTTCATACGTACCTCCTACGATAGTTTGGTATGCAAAGCGCGGACGCCGCCGCTATCGGTGCCGTGTCCGCGGTCGCGGCCGCCCAAGGGCGGATGTTGTGACGGCGCAAGGGGCGGTAAAACCGCTAACCCTTGCTTATCACAGATTGCCCTTTCGGGCAGATTTAGAAAATTTTCGCTATGATTTTCGCTACGCTCAAGATAGCGAAATTTTCAAAGCGGGGACGACACCGTAACCAGTGAGGTCAACGCTGCGGTAGTTGCCGGCATAGCCATAGTAGCTGACGTAACGCGCGTCGCTACTATCACTATAGTACGGCGAACGGAGCCACCAATGGCCGTTACTTTTGTAAGAACTATCGGTACTCGTCCAAGCTCCTTGGCACTTGGCGTAGTCCGTGTTTTGTTTGCGGCGAGCCGCGTCGTAGTTATAGCAACTGCTGTTGAAACCATACGCAGAGTTGGTCACTTCTTGCTCACTGAGGAGGAAGATATAATCCTCGGTGTTGGCGCAGGCGTACGAAGACGCTTGCGTTAGGTTGTTACCCGAATCCGAGGTGCTGCGCGCGCTGTTGTCCACCGTAGTCAGCAGGATCAATTGCTTCTGTAGGTCATTGAATGCCGTATTGTAGAAGGCGTCGTTGAGCCACTTGCGGATATTGGACAGGGCGTAGTTGTTGGGGTAGCCCGTTCCGCCGTTGTGGGAGAATTGAGAGGTTGACGTATAGTGGCAGTACTCTTGGCTGTCCAACGCCATCTCGGCGAAGATGAGGGCGACGCCATCCGCTTCCGAGAGGATGCGCCACTTGATGGGCTCGTATTTGAACCAATATACGGTGGTGGTATTGTATCCGTTGTTGTCTTGGTAACTATTGTCTGCGCTACTGCTATTACTTGTATAGTAAGGCCTGTATTGGGTGAAGTACACACCGCGATATTGTTCGCCGCCGTAGGTTAGGTCGATGTACCACATATAATCCGTGGACGTGCTACTACTGATAAAGTACCCGTACGAGGTCCATGCTCGGGCATTGGAGGCCGTGGGCAAGGTGCCCGCCGCCGTATTGAGCGCAGATTTGATGGCGCTGTCCGTCACCTCGCTCTGCGGATAGGTGCCGAAGTAGAGGTAATCGCCGTGTCGGCAGTATACACCGTCTTTTGTGCCGTGGGCGGTGGCTCCGCACTTGGTACAAATACAGTTATCGTCGAGCGTATGCGCCGTACACTTCTCGAACTTGGCCGTATAGGTTTTGTTCTCGGCGGGCATGGCGAAGGTGTAACTTAGACTTGTGCCCTCGCTGACCTTGGTATCTCCGTCATACCAGCCGAGGAAGGTGTAGCCCAGGTTGGTGGCGGCGGTCAGAGTTTCCTCTTGCCCCGCGGTCACTTTCTCCGCATTCTTTTGGGTATACGTTCCCGCCGCGGTGAGATCGGTCGTGGTGGACAGGGTGTAATACGTCCATTTCGCCGTGTAGGTCTTGTTCTCGGCGGGCATGGTCGCGATATAGGTCAGGCTCGTGCCCTCACTGACCTTGGTATCACCGTCGTACCAACCGACCCAGGTGTAACCCGCGTTGGTGGTGGCGGTCAAGGTGATATTTGCTCCGCAGGGCACCGAGACGGCGTCGAATAGGGTGTAGGTGCCCGCCCCCGCCATATTCGTGGCCGTGGAGAGGGTGTAGCCGAGGTCATTGCAGAGTACGTACTCCCGCTCCAAGGTGTTGGCGGCGTCATCGGTAATGCGTAGGCGTACGCGGATATGGGTGACGACTTCGTTTTCATCCTTGTATTCCTCCAGCACCGTGATACTCTCGGACAGTTCGTCGCCGAAGGAATCGTAGGACTTGAAGTAGGTGCGCAAGGTCAGCACGGTATCGGAGGGCAGTTTCCAATAGGTGACGGTTTGGTCGCCCACCTGCTTGGGCTCGCGATTGTAGGTGGTAGTGGGCATACCGAATAGGCGGATATCGCTCAACACGTCGCTGTCCACGTAGTTGCCGGCAGTGTCGGTGAAGCGCAGGCGGATGTCGACGATGGTGCCCGCCACGAGTGCGTCGCCCGATGCGGCGACAAGACTCACCGCGCAGGGATTGCCGAAGCTATCCTCTGCATAGGCGTCGAATTCTTCGCCATGGCCCAGCAAACTCGCCAGGTCGGAGGAGAAGGCGTCGTAGGTCATAGAAGCGCTAATATCCGCCGCGCTATACACGGGGATAGCCTCGGTGGTGATGGCGGCGCTGTTGCCGACAGCGTCGGTGGCGCTGACTTGGTAAGTCACATAGCCGCCCGCCTCGAAGGTGCCTTCCGCCTGCGTAATGCTCACCCGCAGGGGCTCACCGAAGCTATCCGTCGCGGTGGCGTGCAGACCATTGCACAGCAAGCCGCAACTGCCGCCTGCCGCGGGATAGAGCGCGCCCTCCATCACTACGCTTTCGATGGTCATACTATAGTAATACCCGCAAGACACCACATAGTACAGCGTACCCGCCGTCACGGCGTATGTGATCGAGAAATTGCCATCGCTGCCGCCGTTATTGTTGTAGGCTAGGCGCGTCGTTTTATTCGCAGCATACAGGTAGCCGAAAGTGTCGTTGCTACCGGTGGAATAGATGGTGACGTTGCCGTCGGTCAAAGGTACAAAGGCATAATACTTAAAGGAATACGAATCATACCTACTATCTACGGACAAGCTATACAAGGTACCGTTGATGGGCAAGACGCCGTCGCCGGCATGGGCTATCCAACCGGCATAGACGGTGACGTCGGCGTCGATATCTCGGCTGAAATCGAATAGCGTTTCGCAGACCGCCGTGGTGTACCAACCCGAGAACACAAAGCCATCGCGGGTGGGTATGGCGGTGGGGTATACCATGGGATGCTCGTTGTCTATCGTTTGGGCGGCGGGTTGCCCCTCGCTGCCGCCGTTCAAATCGAAGGAGAGCGTTACCGATTTAGTATATAAATAATAGGGCTGCACATCTTGGTCCGCTTTGAGCGTATCGCAGTCATAGGTGACCGTTGGCGCACCGTAGACGCGCACCTGCGCGGTGGCGGTGGCGGTATTGCCGGCACGGTCGGTAGCGGAAACTTGGTAGGTCAGCGTGGCACCTGCAACCCATTCGCCATCCACCAAGGTGAGCGTGGGTGCAAGCGTGAGGTTAAAGCTATCCTTCGCCGTCATACCCAGGTTGGCATAGGCGACGCTATCGGTCACTTTATAATCGAACTTGGTTTGCTCCCCGATGGTGGGCATACCGTATACTTTGACCCGATAAATCGTGCGCTCCGCCGTATTGCCTTTGCTGTCGGTGGCGGACAAAAGCACGTTTATTTCCTTGCCCGCCTCAAAGGTGCCACTGACGATGGTAGCGGTGACGGCAAGCGGCTCGCCGAAATTGTCGTATGCCGAGGCGTCAAATAATTCGGCGGATATGGTATCGTCCACCTTGATATAGTACCAATAGTCGGCATTGATGGTCGGCTCGTCGTAATTGCGAATGTTTTCTACTGTCAAAGTAGCGACGTTGCCGGCAACGTCGACCGCGCGCAACGTGACGGACACGATCTCGCCACCGTATTCGTTGGTGCTGATGGTGGTCAATGGCAGGTCCGCCGTGACGGAGACGGCGTCGCCGAAGGTATCGGTGGCCGTGGCAGCGAGCTGGGACTCCACGCTGCCGAACGTATCCAACCTATTGTTGATATAGTCGCGCGTGGTATCATAGGTGATGGTGGGCGCACCGTACACGCGCACGTTTTCGATGGTCAAGTCCTTGCTGTAGGTCTTGGTGCCGATGGTCACCTCGGCGTAGTAGAGGATGGTGATGGTTTGGCCTGCGGTTTGGGTGCCGACCACCTCCGCGTTGACCTCCACCTGCTTGCCGTCGGTATCGTACAGGGTCACCGAGAACAGGTCGGCGTCGATGGTATCGTCCGCCCGCACGGCCGTCTTGGCGGCGTTGTACTTGATGTTGTTGAGGCCGTAGGCCTTCCACTTGGCATACAGCGTGACGTCGTGGTCGGGCATGGTGGTCGCCTCGTAGGGATTGGCGTCGCTCTGCGCGAGATACCACCCCGTGAAGGAGTAGTTTTGGCGCGTGGTGACGTAACTGTTGATGTCCAAACGGTCGCCGTAGGCCAGGGTGACGGGGTCTATCTTGGTGCCTTGGCCCGTGACGAAGGTGACGGTGTACTCCTGCCGTTGCAGATAGGCGTATAGGGTGGCGTTGCCGTCGATATCCCAGTCGCGGAGGCTACTGCCCGTCTCATCGGTGTATTGCACGCCGCCGCCGTTCACCGCCGTGTACCAACCGCGGAAGGTGTAGCCATCCACCGCTTCGGGCACGTCCAGCGTGAAGCACTGCCCATAGTATACCGTGGTATGGCCGCTCGGGGACAGCGTGCCGCCGTCCGCCACCGCCGTGGCGCCGTCTATCCGCAGCGTGCTATCCCCTTGCTCGTCGGGATTGGCGCCGCGAAGCGCCACGTAGTACAGCCTGTTGGCGGACACGTTGTAGTTGAAGAGGAAGTTCTTGTCCTCGTCCGACACGTCGTCGTGCGAGACGAGCAACGTGCCGTATTCCGAATAGAGATAGCCGATGGTGTCGATATCCCCCTCGGTATACACGGAAATATTGCCGCTGGCCGTGGGCACCAACGCATAGACGAAATAGGTGACGCCGTCTATCGACAAAGCCTTTGTCCCGCCGACGGCGATAACGTCGGTGACCGTGCGCGACTCCGCGCCCAAGGTGACCGTGCGGCCCGTGGCCTCTATCCACTTGGCGTACAGAGTGACGTCGGCGACGACGGTCGCGCCGAAGTCGAATACCCTGCCCGCGCATTGTTCGTTGTCGTACCAACCTCCGAAGGCATAGCCCGCGCGCGCGGGTACAGTAGGATACGCGAGCGCGTCGTTGTTACCGATGGTTTGCGCCGTGGGCGCCGTGCCCGAGGCACCGTTCAAATCGAAAGTAACGGTAAAGGTTTGATTCTCTTCGCGATTGAGATAGACGGTATAGTACGCCGCCTCCCAAGTGGCGGTCAAAGTGATATCGCCGGTGGTGCCGTTGGCGATATTGGTGACGAGTTCATTACCACGCAGCCAACCCGCGAAGAAGTAGCCTACGCGATGCAAATCGGTCAATACGATGGTATCGCTTTCGACGGTATACGTCGTGGGGTTGGTGTTGTCGGCATCGAAGAGGTCTTGATAGGTTATGGTATAGGTGATCGCCTCGAAATTTGCCACAAACGTCCTATTGCCGTAGGAGCCTTTCGCTATGGACGTAACCTTTTTGCCGTCCTCATACCAACCATCGAAGGTATAGCCGTTCTTGACGACGGGGGTCAGCGCGAAGGTGGCCGTCTCGATGGTGTAGCCTTCGGGATTGGATTGGCCCTCTTGATAGGAGCCTCCGCTCAAGACGAAGGTCAGACTGTAGGTCTCGGGCGTCCACGCCGCTGTCAGCGCGACGTCGCGGGCGGGCATGGTGTCGAACGCATAGAGTTCGTCCTCCTCGTACCAACCGTCGAATACGTAGCCCGTTTTGGTGGGGGCCACGGGGGCCGACACGGCAGCGCCGTAGGTCCGGTAGGTGGGCGCGACCGCCGTGCCGCCGCGGCTGTCATAGGTGATGGCGTAGGTGATGGCGGTCGTCTTGGCATACACGTAGACCGTGGTGCCCACGGCGGGCGTGTCGGTGATGGCGTCGATCTTGTCGGCCTCGTCGAAATCGCTATCGGTATACCAACCGTTGAACGTATAGCCCGTGCGCGAGGCCGCGGCGAGCGCGATGGGCAGATCCGCCAGCAAGAAGGCGGTGGGATTGGCGGGGGCGTTATCCGCGCCGTCCAGCACGTATTGCACCATGTACGTCACGACGGACCAACTGGCTGTAAGAGTCACGTCGCGCGCCTCGATGGTAGCGAATATATAGGGGGCGTCCGCCTCTTCTTCATACCAACCCTCGAAGGCATAGCCTTTGCGGAAGGGCGTGTTGGGCGCGGAGACCGTGGTGCCATAAGCCTGCCGAATGGTATCCACGTCGGTGCCGCCCCGACTATCGAAAGTGATGGTGTGCAAGTCCGCGGTAAAGTAGGCGTACAGCACCTTGTCCTCCTGGTCGGCGGTGGCGAATGCGGTGATTATATCGCCCTCGCCGTTCGGCTGGGTATACCAGCCGTGGAAAGTATGTCCCACGCGCACGGCGGCGGACAAAGTGACGGTGGCTTGGTCCAAGCAATAAGTAGCGGGGTTGGCGTTTTCATCGCCATCGCGGATATCCATATAGGTGATGGCGTAGTTGACCAACTTGCCGTACAATACCATATCCGCTGCGGTGCCCACGGTGATCTTGTCGATCTTGTTGACGCACGCCGCCTCGGTATACCAACCCACGAAAGAGTAGCCCTCTAGGGTCGCATTGGCCGGGACGATGTCGTTCTCGAGTACCGTATAGGCGGTGGGGTTGGCGTTCTGTATCGCTTCGTTCGTCGTTTCTTCACCATTGACGATATAGCGGTAGGAAATGGCGTAGGTATTCAAGGTGTATTGCGCATAGAGTTGCAATACGCCCGTGCTACCTTGCTCTATCACGGCTATTTCGGTGCCGTCCACCGCGTGGTCGTACCAACCGATAAAGGTATAGCCGACTTTGGCAACGGGGGCAAGCGTTATTGTGGGCGTTTCGATGGTATAGGTGGCGGGATTAGTATCCCCTTCCGCCAAATTACCGCCGAAAGAATTGTAAATAATATCGTATTCTATGATCTGCCAGTTCGCATAGAAGTTGCGAGCGCCGCGGCTGCCCAACGCGATGGTGGTGTCGGCGGGCACGTAAGCATGCGCGTCTTCATCGTATTCTGTCCACCCCGTGAAAGAGTAGCCCGCTTTATGGGCGTCGGTCAGGGTGAACGTGGGCGAGACCTCCGAGTAGGCAAGGGGATTGGTGTGCGTGGCGCCGTCGGTATTGGCATAGGTGATGGTATAATTGGACAGCATCCATTGCGCATAGAGCGTTTTGTCGCCGTATGTGGTGCCCGCCTCTATCGCGGCGCACAATTCGCCGTCCGTCTTTTGGGTGTACCAACCTTTGAACTCATAGGCGTCGTCGTTGCTTTGGAGCCGTGCCAAAGCGAAGGCGTCCTCTACCGTATAGGTAGCGGGGTTTCCTTCGCCTTTGAGGTAGCCGCACGGCGTCACGCCGTCGGGCCCGAACGTGACGTAGGTCAAGGTATACGGGATGGCGGACCAGTTCGCCGTCAAAGTGCGATCGCCCGTGCCGCCCGCTGCGATTTGCGTGATCACGTCGCCGTGTTCGTCTTTCCAGGCGACAAAGGTGTACCCGATCTTTTGCGGCGCGGACAGGGTGATGGTCGCGCTCTCGACAGAGTAAGCGGTGGGGTTATCGTTGACAATCTCGCCGATGTCATAGTCGCCCGCTACATTATAGGTTATGGAATAGAGGATGACGGTATAGACGGCATTGACCGTGATATCGCCTTCGACGGGGAGCGCATAGGTTTCCCACTGTCCGTTATACCCCGATTTGGCGGGCACGGCGGGCGCTTCGATGGCTGTCGTTTCAACGGTAACGGGAATTGAAATAACGCTAATGCCATCTGCAACAAAGTCTATGCTATATGTGATGGTCTGCCATTCGGCGACCAACGTGACGGACTCGAAAACGCCTTCTATGCGTGTGATGAGCTCGCCGTCTCGGGTCCAACCGACGAACGTGTAACCGTCTACGGTCAGGGGTACGAGGTCGATCGCGGCGTCAAGCACCGTAAAGGACTGCGGGTTGGCGTTGGCTGCGCCTTTGGTGTTTTGATAGGTGACGGCGTAAAGTATCGGCGTCCATACGGCCGAAATGGTGCGGTCACCGACGCTGCCCGCGGCTATCTCTTCGATGGGTTCTTCGGATTCGTCCACCCAACCCTCGAAGGTATATCCCGCGCAGGCGATAGGTGCCAAGACAATGGCTTCGCTCTCCACGGTGTAGGTAAGCGGGTTGTCGTTTGTAATGTCCGCGATCTCATACTCACCGTCAAGGATGTATGTCAGCGTATATGTAACGGGCGTATAGATTGCTTCCACGGTCACATTGCCATCGACGGGCAATACGTATGACGCCCATTCGCCTTCGTACCCGCGTTTGGCGGGCACGGTCGGCTCGTCGAGCGAGAGGGTCTCCACCGTCGCGGGCAGGGTCGCCACCGTCTCGCCGTCGGCGACAAAGGTGACGCCGTATTCCACGGGTTGCCAGTTGGCCACGAGGGTCAGGTCGTTATACATATTCCGTATGGCGTCGATGGCTTTCCCGTTCATCGTCCAGCCGCGGAAGATATAACCGTCTACGGACAGGGGCCACAGGGTGATGGCGCCGCTCTCCGCCGTGTACGCGGTGGGATTGACGTTTGCGGCGCCCTTCGTGTTCTCGTACGTGATGGTGTAATGATCGAGCGTCCAGTGCGCGATCAGGGTGTGGTCGCCCAAGTTTTCGACGGCGAACGAGGTCACTTCCGTACCGTTCTCATCCGTCCAACCCAAGAAGGTATAACCGTCCATCTTGAGTGGCAGTAGCGTGAGGACGCCGTTCTCCACCGTGTAGGTGGTGGGGTTTAGGTTGGAGGCGTCCATGGTATTCTCGAACGTGATCGTGTAGGAGATCGCTTGGTACTTGGCGTAGAGCGTCATATCTCCCGTCGTACCTTTGGCGATAGACGCTATGGGTTGCGTCCTTGCTTCGTCGGCATACCACCCCGCGAAAGTGTAGCCCGGTTTCGCGGCGGCTTGCAGGTTGATCTCGTCCTCGACCGTGTATGCCGTGGGATTGGCGTGCGTGCCGTTCTCGTCCACATAGTTGACGGTATACGTATTCACAACGAATCGCGCATAGACAGACACGTCGATGGTGACGGCTTCGCTTTGAAGGGTGGTTGCGGTAAAGACTTTGGCCCAGCTGTCTTTATCCAAATACCAGCCGCCGAATGTATATCCTTCTTTGGTGGGCGCGGCGGGTATGCTAACGGAAGACTTGCCGTCCGTTTTGACGGTGGTATACACGGCGTCGTCAACCACGAAAGATACGGTGATTTCCTTCACTTTCGTCGTTCTGTTCTTGCATGCGGATAAAGTCGCTATGCTCAACACCAGCATAATGACGCATAGTACCGCAACTAACGATTTTTTCATATTTGCCTCCTTGGATAAATACGCATAGAATATGTTAATCTACGATTATTACAGAGAGAATGATGTTGTATTGGGAAGGGAAAACAAAATAATGAGCATAAAGTGCTTGCGTGCGTCGAACATTTGTACCATTAAATATTGACAACGCGCGCTATTATTCGTAAAATAATATTTAGAAAACTGAAAATGCTCGTAGATTAACATAATCTGCGAGCATTTTCAGTTGCCGTTATTCAGTCTGGACAGGCGGTTGATAGACTTCCGTTTCAGTCCCATTTGGCAGTGCGCATATCGGTCGATGGTGATGCTTACGTTAGCGTGTCCCATCAGTTCGGACAGGGTTTTGAAATCCATTCCGCATTCCAATGCGCGGGTGGCAAAGGTATGGCGCAAGGAATGAAATCCAAGGGGACGTACCCCTACTTTTTGCAGCATCCGTTTGAAAAGTGCTTGATAGGCGCGTATGTTGGTTTGGTGTGCTTTTGTTTCTATGACAAACTCACAGATAGCGGTTCTCTTTAAGTCGCGCAAAACGCCTATGATTGCGTTGGGAATTGGTAACAAGCGAATGGACGCTTCCGTTTTCGGCGGAGTTATTTCACCATGTTCGCCAATGGTTTTGGATATAAATACCGTCCGATTGTGTAGGTCGATGTCGTCCCAAGTAAGCGCAAGTAGTTCTCCGATACGCAAACCCAAATACAGACAGATGATGATGCCGTACAGTTTGGGCTTATTGGCAAGCGTAATATAGGTCTCTATCTTTCTCTGCTCGCTCAATGAAAACGCTTCGACTTTCTTTTCTACCTTTGGCAATCGCTTGATCTTGCGGCACGGATTCTTGGTTATCTTCCCAAGGTCTTCGGCAAGGTCAAAGGCGAGATTCATCACGTTTATCACAGAGTTTATCGTACTTGCGGATAATGTGGTCTTTTGACGTAGTTCCACATAAATCAACACTTGCACGTCTTCTCGCGTAATGCTTTCCATTTCCCTTTCCCCAAAGTGGGGTATGATATAGGTTTTTGTGATTTGGCTATACTTTGTATAGGTGCGAGGTTTTACTTGCCCTTTCACATATACCGACAACCATGTTTCAAACCATTCTTTTGTTTTCATTTGACTTCTCCTTTTAGTGGTTTTTCTAATTGTACCAAACCGCCCTACGGAGTGAATAACGGCTATCCCTGCCAAATGAAACGATTGCTGTCTTTTATGTGGTATTGTTATGGGTTTTGTTCACAATATCCTCCTACGTGATGGTCTTTTCAGCACATTTTGTATGTGCCGAGGTTAATGCATGTCTTATGTTTCCTGACTGCATATTCCAATGTTTTTGCGGCGCCGCCCCAACCGTGATTGACATAGGCAATCAACAAATCGGATTGGTCTACCATATATTCGTTGCGTTTGAGTATGCAATACTTAGGTGGCGTGTTTTCGATGGGTGGGGTTTCTATCCCATCGTAACCGTCCAAGGATACATCTCGCCTTTTGAGATAATCGGGATCCAAGTATGGCGTGACAAATAGCAATGTCGCGGTCGGGTGTGTTGCCTTATACTCTTGGCAACAACGCAAAGCGAAACTGTCGAAGGCACCATACCAACCGAGCCAAAACTCCACCGTATCATCTTTGACAAAGTCTTCTATTTCGGCAAGTATCTTCCTGCGTAATCCGTCAATGCCCCATGCGTCATGATGTCCGCAAAACGTGATCCTAACCAAACAAAAAGCCGCCTCCTTCTAATAGTAGCGGCTGTCAAAGATGTCTATAAAATAAGATGCCGCTCCTTATGGAACGGCAAATATAGTAATTGCACCATTACCATAAGTCGCCAAACTTCGTTCCAACATCATTGTATTGATGGTAAAACAGATAATAGATGCAAACTACTACCTTGTAGTATGCACCATCAATACAATATTCAATTAGTTGGAACATAGGTCTTGCGCCCTATGAAGTTTGGCTCTTATATTATAGCCAAATTAAGCCCCGTTTGTCAATGCTCTGATATAATTCAAAACATAGGCAGTGAAAAGAATCTTTGTATATTTTGCATTTTGCTGTTGTATTTTTCGTAAAATAGTGCTACAATAATATCAGCAAACCACACAAGGAGGTGTTAATATGAACATTAAGCCTATCTCGGACTTGAGAAACTACAATAGCGTACTGAAAGACTGCCAGAACGGCGCGCCTGTCTTTTTGACCAAGAACGGTAGAGGGAGATACGTCATCATGGACGCTGAGCAATACGACACGATGATGGCGGAGATCAAACTGCTCGCCAAGGTCGCCCAAGCGGAGCAACGCATTGCCGACGGTGAAGCGTATATGAGTTTAGAGGCATTGAAAGCAAAACTCGGGGTGTAAGCTAATGAAAGAACTAAAGATTAACCCCCAAGTTTTCGACGATCTTGAGGATATACGCAATTACATAGCGGAGGACAGCCAAGAGCAGGCAAACAAGGTAGTACGCGATATATTGGCGGATATGGAACGGCTGCGCGATTTCCCTGACATCGGTGCGAAGTTAAGCAACAAAGTACACATCGACGCCAAGTATCATTATCAATCGCCTCTAAGCAATGCAGAATAATGGATGCAAATTCGTGCAATTACGACAAAATAATCTAAGGAGACGAAATTCTTTCCTCTACAGTTATCCTATACCCTCTTTATCTCCATTTGCTTGCCTATATTCGGTAGCAAACTCAATGTACTATTCGCAAATCCATTTCGTATGTATATTTTTCTCTCCGTCGCGTATCCTTTCCTTTGTCTGTTTATATATGCAATTGGTGGAGTTACACCAAATTATTTCAAAGGGGCGGGAGTTGTATTCCCGTATCTATAGTTTTACGGGCATTTTCTATCAATGTTGGTAATTCTCTATCCTAAAACACCACACCCGGCAGCGTTGCTGACCGTATATAGGATACAAGATTAGATGTTGGGCACTAACCGATGTCTTTGATATCCAAAACGGATAATGTCGCGTCGGACATATCCTCGGCAACTATTTTTCGGGAAGATGCGCCCTTTCCCAAATATCTGTAATAACAATTCTCTATATTCTCAAATGCATCGCGGAGAATGACTATGTTGGCATACATAGCGTCCGCATCGCCTTTTTGAGCAAAAAATTTGTCTACCTGATAGTGTCGGTTCGAAGTGATATTATTATGCACATGTCCTGCCAACTCGACATACCCGCCCGACCCGCTCGTTTCGTTTTCCTGCATCAATATTTCTTTTGTTTTTTGCAGAGTGATAATGTCCTGTTTTTCAATTCCAATCAGTTGCGCACCCTTATATAAGATATCTTGAACATATTCGTCGGCTTTTGATTCCGTTTTGAACTCGCCGTTATTTTCGATACAATAGTATATCCGTTCCATATCAGCGTATACCAGTGAGTTTTTGACATATTTGGTAGCGACTATGTTGCTTAACATCTTTTCGCTCAGCACATCGAATAAGCGAACAAAAAATTTGTTAGCATCCTTGGGGCAATATTGCTTGAAGTAGTTCTGCAACGCATGATAAAAAGCGGTGATTGCTTTTATTTGCAAATCTATGCAAGTATCGATTTTTGAATGGACTACAGAAGGGTTAGAGCGCAATCCATCGAACACGTTATCTTTTATATAGTAGAAATAATTGGCATTGATGTTTGTAAAATCTATCCATCGCCGAATAATATTAAAAGCTTCTTCAAGGGGAAGTGGGGAGGCTGAGTTCGTGAATAGAGAATTACCCACTTCTTGTAGCGTATATGCTAAGGGGTCTTCAGTGGACTGATTTAAACTATTACACGCTTCTTGATACAAATGCAATACTTTGTGGAACTCTTCATAGACGGCATCATCCTTAACCTCATCATCAATGCGATTGGTGGAATTGAGCACAGCCTCAAACGCATGGAATGTGCAATAGAATGCATGGCTAACTTCTTGCATCCTATCTGGCCACAACATATATTTATCTTCAACATAATCTGGACGGTAGTCTAACGAGTGGTGCGTTAGTACAATGGGATATTTGTACGATGATTTGCGCGCTTGCATCAGTTGCGCAATTTCATTCAGATTGAAAGACACCTTGTTGGTTTGTTTGGCGTTGGATTTTGTTACCGAATTAAACAAATATACCGTCAATCCTTGCTCGGAGTATTCAGAAGGCTTATCGATTACCTGCAAATTGCGGTAATGGCGCACCTCATTAATATCGTGCATTATTAACTCATCGATTGGCGCGTCCAAGAACCTAAGCAAAAACTCAATGTAGTATGTCAACTTGGACATGGTGCCGCCCGAATACCTGGCAGGGAAACCCGCTTTGATTCGACGCCCGTCTTCGTTCTTGTCCAGTTCGATGGTAACATCATTCATTGCCGTGTAGTCGTGGTTGCCGGGCACAAAGAGTACCCGACGTTTCCAGTCATGGGGCAACAGATATAGCCCACATCCTTTCTCTGAATCTACCTTGATGTGTTGTCCCCACAACTCAATAGCTAAAAGGGTCAACACGTGCCGCACAATATCGTAGCGGCACTGAGCGTCGTATGCCGATCCTGCAGCGTTAATCAAGTCACCCGTCACCGCGATTAAATCTATATCATTATCGAATGCTTGTTCTCTTGCTACCGACTGTTTGTAAGCACCCATGAACTTGCGTGTCAATTCGATATAGCTTTCTTCGCTTCTATCTTTATCGCTGATATGCAAATCCGATATGTGCAGTATCTTTACGGCTTTAGGTTTATTGTTGTCCATAACCGATGCCACTGACTTGATATAACCGCAGTCGAAACGATAGTCAATCAACTTGGCATAGTCATGTCGCAGGGCATATAGCAAACGATAGCGCATAAAAAGGATACGCAGTGTATTCTTGCGCAAGTCTAAGATTGGATCACGCGTAAAGTCACCAGAAATTGTTTTCTGCAACACGACGAAAAAGTGACGATTAGCATTCTCTATCTCTTTTGATGAACTGCGTGTAAAGGGGATTTTAATCACGATGAAATTGATTTTTAGGTCATCCTCTGGATTGTCCGTATTTTTTGGTTTTAACACAAAAGAAGTCACCTGTGCATCATCGATATGTATGGGATCCTTTATCTCCCACTTGCCCAACAACTCTTTGTCGGTGCTATCGGGCCGACCGAACATTCTGCACAAATGATTGAGTTTGCCTACGGTTATGTTAAGGGGCGACCATTCGTTCTTTATTAGTGCAGTTGTTTTTTTCGAGTCGGTCAGAATCTCGTTCGAAAACACGTATCCGCTACGCGTAATAATCTCGGCATCTTCGCCCTCTTCACTATACAGCATATAGCATGAGTCATACTTGGTCATTCTCGCCATGGATAGGCACAAATCTTCATAGATGTATTGCAAACTATCGTGATGAGCGGCTGATTTGCGACAAGTATCATACTCTTGCTCAGTGAGATAATACAACAACTTGTAGTAGTTAAGCATCTCAGTCAAACAAATCATTTCATCAGTATTAATATCTCCCTTCTGCACCAGCGCATCAAATATATGCTCGTAGTAGATGACGTATTTAGAAAGATAGTTTTGTCGCAGATGCTTACCATCTTTGTCATAAGTCCCTCGAATCAACTCTGTGACGTGTGAGTATAACGCATTGAACAATTTATTGGACGCTTTCAAACTACCTGCACCGTTATAGACGTCGTAGGGTAACTCGGATTTTCTGCCTAATATAGAGGAGTTGCTGATTCCATCCTTGACGGCGTGTTGTGTGTACAAATCATCCATTAGGAGAAATAGCATTAGCGTATTTTCCAACAGGATATTTTCGTATATTTTTTTTAAGATTGTTCCCCCATCTGCTACAGAGATTTCCTTATCGAGATCATTTTTCAGTTTCAGCAGACGGAAAGACATATAAATGTCTTTCTCTGACATTGTTGCCGACTTGATTGAACAACAGTAGTCTTCAACGGCGGTAGATATATTGCGCGACAATATGTTGGGGTCAGTTGCATTTGCATCATTGGATTGCATATAGAGATAGTCATAGAAAGCGGACTTCTCTTCGTCAAATACAAAATGGGTTTCTTTTGTCGATTCGCCAATCTGCTTGATGATGTCAGTGCGCAGAATTTCGTCCGAACCCAGCATAGCCAAGCGGTGAGTAATGATTTTTGATAGGCGGTATTGTAGCATTGGTGCGATGCTCAACTTGAGCTCGCCGTTATTCCGTTTATTATTTCTAATGAGTTGCGTGAATTTCCAGTAGGAATTGTGAATTCCCCTTTTGCCGCCATCATCTTGAAACAAATAATATGTATATGCGTTTTCATTTACAGTTTCCTCTATAATCTTCTTACTCAGCTTCCCCTTTTTTGACAAGAGTTGAAGCATGATTTTCATAATCTCAATGATGGTTTGCCGAATGATATAGTTTTTGCCGAGATTATCACGCGATATTACCTTGATATACGATACAATGCACATGATATTGTCATAGGCAGTTTCCCCTTGGACGGATGACAACATCTTGAGTATCTTGACATACACAATCTTTTTCTCTAGGTAGATGTACTTCTGCAATTGGTCGTTTGTGGACAATCGGCTGTATTGCAGATCATTATGTAATTCAATTTGAGTTTCATATACAAGTTTTTTATATGCGTCATCTAACGTTTTCAGCCGCAAATAATGGTCTTGCATTACCATTTCTTTGCACTTATCAAAAATACGATAGTCTTGCTCCTCCAACTTTGCGAGTTGCTCGTATTTCCAGCAATCTCGGTCAGGTACATTCCTATTATACTCAAGATACTGTGTCAGTTTATCACATGTTTCTTTGTCTCCTTTATAATAAGCCCATACCACAAACCATTGGAAATAGCCCGCGTCGGTGCGAATCTGTTCGCTCATCCATTCGTCGAATTCTGTAGGTGTACGCGGCTCATGCTTTTTCTCGTTTCTAAAAAAGTTTTTAGCCATATGATCCAAAGCACTGCGTTTGCCCAGCAGATTAAACCTTTCGCGCGTGCGACATCCCGGGCACATGCCCGACGTAGTGTTATAAGAGGGGACGAATATGTTAATAAAACCCTTCCAGTCACTGGTGGGATTGTTTACCCAAATATGCGCAGTTTCAAACGAACTGCGGTTGACTAACAAAAAGACCTTTTTAAAACGAAAACTTATCTGGTTATCATTAATCTCGCTAATGTCTATCTCTGCCTGGTCGCACAACATTTGTAAAAATTTATAACCACGTGCGATAGTATCACCTGTACAGATTGAGTCGTCTACATAGTAAAAATTGACCTTCGCCTTTTGTGCACAAATATTGCGTAATTCTTTGGAAATGTAGTTAAACTTGGTTCTTACCGTTTCTTTGGAGGTTTGAGTGATGTTGATATGCAATAGATGCAGACTGCTACCAAAATAATTGTCCACAACCAATTTAAGGAAAAGGCCATTGGTAATGTGCAGGGGCGACAAAATGATGTTGTAAGCGGCGATGTCGTTTTTGTCGTCCGCCGTCTTGAGACATTCAACCCATTTGGCAATTTGTTCACTCTTGTGCGCGGCAATCTTCTCAAAGTCAAAGTAATACTCATAATGATTGTCTGCTCGTGCGATATGTCCGTGTCTGACGTAACAATCCTTTCCATTCGGTTTGAGATCATCTATCATTCCCATATTCTCATCTGTTCGCAGATAATACTCTTTTAGTGTTTTTTGCGAAATCGGGGTTTGATAGGTCATGTTGAGCAGAGTAGATGTGGAATCTACCTTGATGAGTGGGGGTTCTATCGTGGGTTCTTTAAGTACACTCGTATATTCGTTTTGCGCCGTTACTTTTGTAGTGCTAGTTTGCGCTGTAATGTCCTCTTGAGCGATGGCATCTATAGTATCAGTCCATTTTGAGTCCACAGCCAATAAGTAAGATACTGTAAGGGGGACTTTATTAGGCTGTGACGGACGTAATGTCACACAGTGAAACACTTCGTCTTGTTTCGGCGCACATTCTTCTACGTATAATTGATATGTTTTTCGCTTCTCTTCGGATAATGTCGTAGTCGCACCATATACTTCTCCGACAGCTACAATGCAATAGTTATTGCCCTCTGGCGTGATAATGCAATCGACCGCATCTTTTTGGGGGGAATCGGCGCTTTGTCGTTTAATTAATTGCCGCAGATTATTCTCAAAGAAATTGTGTAGTTTGTAAAAAGTTTCCATTGTGGCGCCGATTGGCACAATGGTGAAACAGAAAAATTTATGCCCTTCTTTGACCCATTTGTAAATAGCGTTTTGTTCTTCTTCCAATAGATATTCAAAGTAGGGGTTGTGTTTTTGCCCCTCTCGATGTGTGTCTATGAGGATGTGAATTGCGAAATCTGTTGCCATTCCACTTTTAATCAGGCACTCCCGGATTTCATGCAATAACACATACGAGTAGTTTTCATAGCCTAACAAAAAGACAGGCATCTTGGGCGATTGTTCATCACCGTCGGCATTTCCCCTTTCTTTTTTTGCTATGTTGTATTCAGCAATCTTTTGTGCAATATCATTGGCCAGCAATAAAGCAAATCGCTTGACGTTATTTACATTATGAAATAGTAACTCCGCCTCATAGAATTTGTTTAATCTTACGCCTGATGTTACTTGTACGTTGACATTTTCTACCACACAACCGTATTCGTCTGTGCGTAGATCGGTTTCCAGTCTTTTTTGCATTTCATTCAAAAAAATATTACTCATAGTGTTTTTACTTCAGGCGCAGTTCGCTGAGACGTACAGTTTGCACATCATCTTTTATCAAATCGTTTATAGAAAAATACAGATCAAATGGGAACAGTTTTTCAATCATACGAATGTTGGTTTCTTCACTATTCTTGTTGTCCTCGCACAAAAAATGCAGTAGGGATATGTACGGCAAAGAACATTTGGCATCGTAGTACACAAAGTTGTTTGCCGTTTGATATGCAGATGCAAAGTTGCTGCCCGCAATGACGAAGTTGATTTCGCGTTGTTCATTACAACATGCAATTTGCACGCCTTTCATATAGTTATCAGGAGTATGCGACATTTTAACATAGAAGATCGAAAAGAGCCGCACAAACTCATTGATATCGTCCTTACCGACGCCTACTACATGGGCTTCGGGCGAGTCAAAGATTATAGCAAATCGCAATTTTTTCTCAGTTTGTTTCTTTTTTATGTTGTAGATATGGGAAAACAAAGATTTGGTGAATATCTCTATTGTCAAGGGGGAAAAGATTCTTTGCTTTACCATAATAATCGACAGTACCTCATCCGAACAAGGCAGTTGCGTATCTAGCACATCCATCAGTTTTGCTACGAGTAAATCTTTTTCGCCGATACCAATGTCATTTGCCAAGTCGCAGTCGATACATAAAGTATAGCGTATAATCATTTTGCCGATATAATCGGCATCGTATTCCAAGATTCCACTAGCAACTTTGTCTGTAGGGGGCAGATAAGGGAGGGGAAGTAAAATGTTATATTCAGTAGCATACAAGTTATACAAATCGGCACCCTTAAGTGCAGATGACGCATAATTTGCAGAAACCGTATCATCCTTGAATTGATTACAATACCAACTTTGTTCGGCAGTAGGATTGTCGCCACGATAGGGGGAGAAAACCTCTAACAGGCCATTCATCTTTTCGATATGGCGTTTGAGCAATTGCATACCATAGTGCTTTGTATAGTAAGAGAGGTGGTCATTATAATCGTAATCGCTTTCACTCATACTGAATACGTCGCGAATTCTTTCTGGTTTCGTTTCGATTCTTTTGTCATCTCTTATTACGTCCAAAATACCTTTGCCACAGTGAAATCCGTCCAGCGCACTGTCCAATACATAGAACTCCAAAAACATCGTATATTCGGATTGGTTAAAAATATTGTCAGTTACATTGTGATTATACCAAAACTTTTCCCACAAGCCAACACGGGTGCCCGAATTATTCTTGAGGTTTGACATAGATTTAATAGATGCTTGATGAATGCGCATACCAAAGAAAGCGCTATGCCCACATGAATGCTCAATAGCGTTCTCGATGATTTGCCATAGCCCCTCAGCATAGGATTTTGCGTTGGCACGAATGTTAGACAATGCTACGCTTTCCTCTGGGGGGATTCTTTCTTTTGATTCTTCATATGAGCGTAATAAATATTCGTATATCAACTCATCGAATGAACCGGAGTTTGTCCACGACTCCGTCAAGTTTTTTGCTTGTCGCGAGTCATGCAGAGTTTGTATTTCTTCCTCGAAATTATAATAACCATTGATGTTGGTTATTTCAATTACTGAGAATAGGTCTGACGCACTTGTGCTTTCCCCGGCACGTGGCAAGGTGATACTATACTTATCTGCTAATCTGCCCAGCAATTGATTCGCTCGGCATAATATTTCTAATTCTTGATTTTGCATCTCAATAACAAGTGAGATATTATCATAGTGCTTTCGCAAAGGGAAGTAGTAACGCAAGTTATTCACGTCAAATTTCTTTCCGATTTTAACTCGAATCGTTTGACTCAAAGTTAATTCGAGTTTTTCAAGACCTTTTGGCAATGTAACTATGTATTCCTTTTTTATTCTAGCATTTAGATTAATCCAGTCTGCGCGATTAAACGAGGACATTGTATATGTGTATTTTGTGGATTGCGGCAACATTATGCGGGCAAAAAAGAAAACCAGAGTGTCTGTTTCCGCAATTTCTTTGTATTTCACGATCAAATTTGCGCATAAAATATCGATGTTCTTCGTCGAATATGGAACTGCGCTCGTCAAGTGTAGCATCGGTGGAACCAAGCCCTTGATGTGCAACTCTTTTGCAAATCGCAAATACGCGCATATCGGTTCGTAGGTAAGACCGCTGATGTTACCGATCTTGTTTTCGTACAGCATATATTCAAACTCAAACTCAACCGATGCGACTCCATCTTCTAATATTTCCTTTTGTACAGTGGGAATCACCTTTTTATAATCGAATGAACCTTTAAAATCCAGTGTGATTCTTTTTTCCATAGTATTTTCGTCGTCTATCATAGGCATAACTGGTGCTTAGTCGCGCATGAGGAATGCGCAGATGAGCATCACTCCATTTATCATATTTACGATACTATTCCTATGCATCCAAATTTAAGTATTATTCTCACTTTTCATAATCCTCATACCTATCTACCATAGGTTGCAATTTATATTCTTTTCCAACTTATTATCACCACTTTTCGTTGGAGAAATAAAATTTCAATAACTCTAGTACAAAATACCGTATCATATTCTGTTTTTAGAGCGTCAACTGCCTAAAATGAAAATCCTCGATTTGTAAAAAACATTTTGTTTTATAGCAAACGATTAGCATAACATTATATAGACCTATCTTAACTAATACTATTTTATGCTTTAAATTAAGAATTCCGCATCACCTTAAACAACGCTACAATCGTTTATTCGCTTATATCCACTATCTCTTACCTTCACTTACAGTTCACCGAACCAGTATTAGGGTTCTATTCATATTGAATAGGTTTCAATTCTTATTCTGCGTGTAGGTCTTGGTGGCTGTGCGATATTCAGGATGTTTCTTTCAACGAATTAATCATCTCATTATATAAATTATCCAACACTAGTCCATGACTAAGTAGTTTTGTACTTCCTTGCCGCATAAGACATACATTCTCCTTTCAAACATATTATAACCGCTTGCTTAATCCTCAAATCTTTATTACACTTGCCATATAGTAAAACCTCCCTTCGTGTGCGTTTTGTTTGGTTAACTAAATCATACAACAAGGTTTCCATTCGCCTCCACTTTTTTACTCTATCTTTTTTAATATCTTTATTCCTTGTATTGCGTATAAATTGTGACTTATACATATTTTATCATGAAAAATAGAAAAATGCAAGAAAAATATTATTTTTCGGTTTCCTTATCATTATTCGAAGGCTAATAATTTATTTGTGACTTCTTCTCGTCTATCTAAGAGGTACGGGGAGACTTAAGAAGCAGTTTACCGTGGTGCTTGACGAGCGCCTACAAATTGTGGTAGACTATCTCACGGGAGGGGTTATTCCTTGCGAGACGTCGAGTACCACAGTACGATAAGTGCAGTGTACAAATTGATAATTGCTGTTATCAGTTCGAGCATTGGAATCACACCTCCTTTTTCTATGCCCAAAAGCAACAATTTAGGGCGATAGTCAAGCAGGGGGCGGAGTATCAAGGATAGAGGAAAGGACGGTGATACGAATGAAAAAAGGAAACAAAACATTGACGTATACCCCGGCTAATCCTTGAAAAATGCCTTGATGCGGGTTTGACTAAAAAGGAAATAGCCGAGAAGTTAGGGGTACACCTATCCACGGTGTATAGAGAAATCAAACGCGGCGAATATAAGCATACGATTGTTTCGTATACGGATTGGTTCGGTGATAAGCACTACAAAGAAGAAGTCCGTTTCTCCCGAGATGGCGCAAGAGCGTGCGAAACTCAACGCGACGGCCAAGGGGGCGCCTATTAGTTGGGTAATCACCACGAGTTTGTGGAATACGTCGAGCGGCGCGTCCTTGACGCTAAACTGTCCCCTTGCGCTGTTCTCGGTGAAATCAAGCGCGATGGCCTATTCCCTGAGATATGTATAAGCAAGACAACGCTATATCGGTATATCCACGATGGGGTCTTCCTGCATATCTCAATGAAAGACTTGCCGATGAAGTCCCGCAAAAAGCATTACAAAAAGACAACGGCCAAACGTCCGCCCCGGGGCACGAGCATAGAGAAGCGGCCCGAAGAGATTTTATCGCGTGGTGAGTTGGGCCACTGGGAGATGGATTGCGCAGTCGGGCGCAAGTCTACGCGGGACGTGCTTTTAGTCTTTAACGGAGCGTAAGACAAGATATGAGATTATATACAAAATGCCTAACCGTAAAGCGGATACAGTAGTCCACTATCTCAATCGTCTGGAACGGCGATTCGGGCGGCGTTCCGCACGGTATTTAAGTCTATCACGGTCGATAACGGAGTGGAATTCTCCGACTATGAAGGGTTGGAGCGTTCTATCTATAACGGGCGGCGCACGTCAATTTACTATTGCCACCCTTATACCTCATGCGAGCGTGGATCTAATGAGCGGCTAAACCGCGAGATACGGCGACGTCTGCCAAAAGGTACGGACTTCGGCGCGTATACCGATGAGGATATACAAACCGTAGAGGATTGGGTGAATGCCTATCCTCGGCAAGTCCATGGCTTTGCGACGTCGGCGGAGTGTTTTGCCGCGGAGTTGGCTCGGCTCGCGTAAACTATCCTTTGATTTAATGCTGTTTTGTAGCTGGGTTGTCTACCTGGTTGTATTGCTGCGCCGTGGTCCGGCGTTGAGTATCGAGGTTGACGAGCTGGTTTTACAAGCCGTCCGAGGCGACGGCCCTTTTTGCACGTTCAAAAGCGGCGGCATGCCCTTTCGAAAGGGCAAGCGGGCACCTTCGGCATCCGTCTAACGCTCATAAACCATTCAAAAACATACGGAAATATGTCAATTTGAAAAAAACTTTGTTTTCAATCCATTTTTTTGTAAAATTATCTTGACAATTCAAAAATAGCCGAGAGTGGTATGCTTTCGGCATGGCTGAAAATTAAACGCTTTTTCTATAATGATAACAATTCTTGTACTCTTGTTTGCAAAAACTTCTCAATGGCTTGCAATCGTGTGTTGGACAGATTGTAGCGCGGATGCTTCTTAAACTTGAAGTTGATTATATGGCGTAACCGTGCCTTTTGTTTGGGCGTAATGAATGTCTTGACTATTTCTTCGTAGGATGCATTGAATGCGGAAGAACGCGTTTTGGCATAAGCGGGTAAGTTGGCGATGTCATCGTCCATTGCATAATTGAACAAGGATAAGCCATGGTCGAACAACGGAGCGAATCGTATCGGTTGGTTGGTTAGATTGTCCACAAGCAAGCCGAAGTTGCCGTAATGCCTGTCGGTATTATAAATCAAAGCGTCGAATACGAGCATATCGACAAACGCATCGTAATACTTATCTCCCATCCCTTTGAGATAATCGGCGGTTTCTCGCAAGCCGCTTTGCGACAAGAATTTGTGCATGGGCACATAAGACGTATTGATGTCGGTAAAGAGTTCGCAGGTCGAACAAAGCGAATCGTGCCACATAGAAAGGCCGTAATCTACATGGTCGATACCCATAGCGGCGGCAATCTGCGCGGCATAATACTCCGAATAGGGCTCTTTGCCCGTATTGGCGGCACCCGACGTGCCACCTTTGTAGAGATATATCTTGCCACTCACCCTACGCCAGCATTTGCGGAGCATGCCATTGGTAGTGTATTCGGGAGATGATGTAAAGCCTCTTTTTGTGTTGGAGCCGTAACCAGTGTAGGCAATCAAAGCAAGCGTACGCGTGAATTTGTTTTGAAAAAGGTTATAATCGGCGAATTTGCCGTCGAAGCCTTCTTCAACGACCCAATAACAGTCATTAAGGGACAAACCTTTGCAAAGGTTGATAATGCCCATTGTGTCCCCATGGGACAACCCACTTTGCGTTAATATCCTATCGACATATTCGCGGTTTTTGGGAATCGTTCTTTCGGACAACCACTTCTTTATCCCGTCTGCATCAGGAGTCATGCCGATGGGTAGCAAATAGCGGTATTCCTCGTTTATCCAATCAACGGAATACTGCACCTTGCCGAGTTCGAGCCTTTTTATCGAGAACTTCAACAGAATATGGTCATATTGTTTTAACACATATCGCATATCGAACTCCTTATGTTGGTATTGATTATAACCTATTTGACGCCCTGTTGTCAATGTTTATGGTTATCTGAATGAAAATAGCCAAGAGTGGAATGCTCCCGGCTACCGTTTCATTTATTCGTGTTTCATCACTTTACGCCGCGCCGGTATCTTCCTCTTTGTAGTTTAGGATTAACCGCACGGCTTTGTCCGCTCTCGCTGCCGCGGACGCCACCATCTTGTTGTCGTTGCGGAGTGCCTTGAGCCAAGATCGGATATAAGCGGTGGAGTTTTGGAACGTACGTTCGGTTTCTATTCCCAATACGTAGAGGATTGAGCTGGCGCCGATCTCCGCTACCAACTCTTCTTTGCTGTACACCCCGTCGCCAAACATTCCGAACTCGCGGTGCAACCGCTTTTCTGCGCCGGTGGAGTGTACCATTTCATGAAAAGCGGTGGAATAAAACTCTGCGCCGTTACGTCCGAACTTGAACTTTTCGGGTAGGTAGATCTCGTCGGTGGAAGGGCGGTAAAAGGCACGGTTGCCCTCGTAGGTCAAAGGAATGTGCTCACAGGTGAGATAGTCTTCCATCACACCTTCCGCATCGGCGTCATCATCAAAGCGTTGCACCTCTCCTTTGAATTCGTCCTCGGCAAGCGGTTCCACTCCCTCGACATCCTCGATATGAAACACAACGTAGTATTTGAGAATGGGTATTTCTTTCAATTTCCATTTCTTTTCGTCTTCGTCTTCGCCCTTCTTGTCAGCGGGCACTTTGTAAGTCTGCCACTTGTAGAAAACCACGATTTCGCCTTTCGCTCCTTTGCGGATATGCCCGCCCAACTCCGTCCATTGCTTGAAGGACGCATATTCGCCAACCCGCCGCAAGGTCAGTTGGTTGAGTAGACTATATGCCCGTTTGGTCACACGGTTAAAGGCAACCTGTTTCGATGTGCCCGCGTCCACTCTTGCACCGCTACACACCCACGGCTTATTCCACGGTATCTCTCCCTGCTGCAACTTGGCGATAATGCGGTCGGTGATGTCTTGATAAATGTCGAATTTGCTTTTCATTTGTTTCTCCTTTTGCATAGCAAAAGCCGAGAGCGTTTTGCCCTCGGCTCCGTGCTTATTATGTTTGTCATACTCTTGCGAACTTGTTGGGGATATAGACCCTATCTTCCACCATGATGGCGCGATAGGTTACGCCCCTTACGGTTGCCGTGGTTTCTATCGGTCTACCATCCATCTCGGCACGCAGTATCATCTTTTCGGTGTTGGGTTCGGCCAGACCGATATTGACGTCCAAAAACTTGTCCGTGTCGCCTACCTCTATGATTTCAAAGCCTTTATCATAGAGATAGAACGTGAATTGAAACTGTTTTTCAAAGATGCCGTTGCTGTCGATGATACAGCACTTATTGATGTCTTTGTGATACGCTGTGATTCTATAGTATTTGCTCATACTTCCTCCTATGCCGCAATTTGTTTCATTTTCTTATTGGCATACGGCAGCCATTTGTTGTGGAGGAATGATTGCACCTCGTCCGATGGTTTGGTGTTGTGTTCCGCATAGAGTTGAAGCACACGCTTGTTGGTATGCTGTACTCCATCGTGACAAATGGCACGTCTATCTCGCTTGTTCTCCGTACAAAGAAGATCAAACTCTCCTCCCTCGCCACCTTTTGGTCGTAGTTACATCGCCCAACGCAATGGTTAAGCGCGTTTCCCTCCTTGATAAGTTCGGCGGGAGATTGTGCGATGATGACCACATACCCCTCGCCTTTGTTCCTCTCCAGCATGGTGTATTTCTCGATGACCGACGAAAACTTGGCGTAGAGTTCGGCGCGTTTCTTTGCGTCTTCTTCCGCAAGTTTGGTGTGGTATTGGTCTATACGTACATCGTGCCAATATCGGAAGTCGTGTGGATAGCGGTTACGAGGTATGCTCATATCCATATCCAATTCTGTACAGGCTTTGTAGTAATCTCGGTAGTTGGCTATGCTTGTACCTTGCTTTTCCAAGTAGGCAAGGAACTTTTCACGTTCTCCCGTGAATGCTTGCCGTAGTTCTTTGTAATCCGACTTGGCAAACTCTTTTTTCGCTCGCTCGATTTGCTCTTGTTGCGTTACGTCTCGATTCCGCTTATAGGCATTGATAATAGAGGATACGTAATAGTAGTTTATCCCCTTCACGTTCCTCTGCCTTACCAACCATTTGCGAAATCCCTTGTCTTTGGTGGCAAGTTCGCATATCTGCTTGCTCATCCAAAAGTTGTAGTAGCCGAACTTCATCAAGAACTCTATTACGGGATATTTCTCGTATTGAGATATGAACTGTATTAGGTGTGAGGTCTGTAACTGTTGATAGCCGCTGTATTTGTACTCCGGAAACGTCCGCATATAGTTTATGTTGACGATGGGAGCATCGGGGTCATACCCTTTTGCCCCGGACCAGCCCCATCCCGAATAGCGATAATACATTCGCATGGAAGGTATTTCAAAATGCCAATCTACGATATAACCGCCAAGCCAGTTAAGTATCATGTCGCCCACATAGCAGTATTTGTCGTTGACGATATGTACCACTACTTGCTTACAATACCATTGTTTTTTGTAGGTCTTTACTCCTACGGTGATTTTGGCAAGTTTGCCTTTGATTCGGGTAAGGTAGGCATAGAATCTTGTTGCGCTTTTTTGTTGAGGGCACCGACGTATATCCTCTTTCTTTATTTTTTCAAAGATACGTTGCGGGATAGGTCTGATATTTGGTAGTTTTACAGCTTGTTCCATCATTTCACCTCCACTTTATCCAAAATGCGCAGTAGCTCGAAAAATCGCTCGTCGTCGAACTTTGCCAAAGACGCTTTGGGCTGTTCGGGTTCCTCAACAACCGATGTTTTGGGTGCGGGATAACCGCGAACCTCTCCATCACCCTCCACTACTACCACCATCTTAATGGCGGATATCTTGTTGAAGTAGATTTCTGCCGCGTGGTATGGAAATCCCACCAACGGTACACGGTTTTCTAAGCCAACGTCTCGGCTTGTAAGCGTCAAGTCCAACCGCTTTGCTATCTCCACGGCGTCATCACCCAGCACCTCGTAAAAGTCACCGATTCGCATAGCGATAATGGTATCGGGGTAGGAATCTTGGTAGTCCACATACCGTGCATATAACCCGCTAACGGGTTTCGGCTTGGGTATCTCTACGGTGGGTGTTACTTCCTCCGTGGGTGTTGGTTCCTCTTGTTCTTCCTCCGCGACTTCTTCGGTGGATTCTTCCTCTGGTTCTTCTACGTCGGGGTCCTCGCTTTCGTCCTCGGTATCGGGTTCTTTCTGTTCGGGTCCCGCCTCATCTTTCTTGTCGGTGGATAGGTCGAACATATCGAACATGGACGTTTGCGGGGATTTCGGTTTGGGTGGCGTGGAAACGGTTGGGGTAGGTTTCGCCGTCGGTTTCGCAACGGGTTTCGTGGCGGGCTTATACGGGGTGCCGTCAAGGGTATACAATACACCCTCGATATCGTCTTCCTCGAAGTAGTGCATTAGCCAACCGATGATGATCTCCCCATCTACGCATAGTGCCACTGAGCCCGTCTTTTTCTTTTCCTTCGCCATCTTTTCGGCTTGCTTGGTGGCATACGCCATAAAGTCCGCAAGGTCGTTCTTGTTGATCAACTGCTTGCCGTCTTTCTCGTATGGCGTTCCGTTGTTGATCTTTTCCGCCAATGCGTCGCTTGCACTTTCTTCCAAGTAGGCTTTTAATCGTTCCTGCTCGGGACCACTTGCGTGTAGGTTTAGTTTTTTCATTTCTTTCAATACCTCCTTTTGTGTTTTTCTTAAAAAGAAATCACCACCTAAAACGGCAGCGACTTCCACTTGATTTTGTCTTTCCTTGTCATGGGTTGTATGTAGTATCGGTTGCGGTATTTATTGCGTTGTTCCCTTGCTACGCGTCCGTCTTTGTATCGCTTTGCGGCTTTGTAACGGAACGTATTGAAACAAACGACTCTGTTTCCGTCTTCCCCGATGTACACCACCATAAACCCGTTGGGGTTATGCTCGTCTGGTCTCATCCCGCCCACCCCCTTATTGCCTCGGCAATGTGCGGTAAACCCGTGAATAGGTTGCTACCCATTAGGACTTGGTGTAGGCGTCTATCATGGGCGTAATGATTACTCTCGGCAAGTTGGCGTCCTTTCCCCGTGAGTTTCTTTATCTCGTAGAAGTCGCTACCATCGTGATGGCTACCTTCGATATATAAGTGCCCGCCCACGTCATAGACCTTGAGATAATCCAAGTGGGATAGCCCACGGCTAAGGTCCGTGATGTCACGAATGAATGAGCCTGCGGATGCGGGGCCGTCCCATCTTCCGCAAGTGCCAACGATGAGGCAGGGAGTGTCTTTCAGCAATCGGACGAGGGCATACTTGAAATCGTCCCACATCCATTGGTTCTCGCTGTAGATGGTGCCTTCGACGCGGTCATCGGGCACGTCCTCGACGCTTGCCCATCCTTCGTTCTCGGCGTTGGTATCGAAGAGTTCTTGGCGGGTGTCTTCCTCTCGCTTGCTGTCGTAGTAGTCGTCATATAAGATTTCTTGTTTGTTTTTCATTGCTTATTCCTCCTCGATTCTTCCGTATACATCGTCTGCATAGTAGCAGTTTGTAAAGATATTGAAAATGGCGGAGCATCTCACTCCGCCATACTCTACGATATAGATTGTTTGTGTGCTATCGTGGGTTTCGCCGATAACCGTTACCTCGGCTTCCTTTCCATCTAACGAATGGATACGTGCCTTTATCTTATACGGTTTCATCGCCATCTCCTTCTTTGCCCAGACTGTCCCTATACTCCATCGTGTCTTGGATAAAACGCGCGGTATCGTCATAGGTGTTTACGCTGACGAACTCGTCTGAAATAAACTCGTTGTATAAGAAGTCCAACAAGTCGTCCCCGACCTTGTAAAGCAGGCGATAAATCCTATCGCTGAAGTATTCGTCGTAAAACAACGTTTCTTTTAGTTCCGTCTTGACGTGGATTTCGTAGTTGCTGAAAAATACTTCCTCCACCGTTTTGGTGAGCATATCCGCTTTGAAAGCATCAAACTCTTTTTCCACTCGTTCTTGTATTTCTTGTTTGTAATTCGTTTCGTTCATACTATTGTTCTCCGTTCTAATGATTTTTGATAGCCCTCTATGTAGTCGCGGAACCGTGACCATTGAAACATAAGGGCGGGCGTCTTCCACGTTTTGCCTATCAGTTGTTGCGTTAAGGCGTTGCGTTGTTCGATGATGGCGGGAATGCCCGCAAGCGACAGTTGGATATAGCACATATGCACGCATCGAGGGTCTATGTCCGTAGCCACGACGAAAAGGTGCCTGGCATAGTTGACGTTGTATTGATTCCACAATGCGTCTGCCGTAGCCAGCACCATCACGCCGCTACCACAAGTCGGCTCATTGAGGGTAAGTATGTCATTCAATCTCGGGTCGTCTCCGCTGAATGCCATTTGTGCCATACAATGCGCAATGTGATAGGGAGTGAAGAATTGACCTGCGAGTTCGCTTTTGGTGCCGCTTTGCATGTACAACTCACCGAGATAATCCCCAAAGCCTTCTTCCGTCATGTGGGTAAGTACGCTCCACGTCTCGGCGAATAGTTTGACCAATATATCCACTTCCTCTTTGTTGTATTTCTTGATAATTTCGTGATACCGTTTCTCCCTCGAGGGATAGTTCGTTAAGTCCGCCTGCTGGGATATGACGATAGCCGCTATCTCAAAGAAATCGGCAAGCGTGTTGTATGCAGAATGTCGATAGGACAGCGATTCGGTCAACTTGATTAACTTCTTCAACTTCTCTTGATTCATAGTTAAAAAACGCGGCTCAAACCGCCGCCGTAAGTGCGTACTACGATGTCTCCCAACTCCGAGCAGAGGTCATCGCTCTTGTTCCAAACGTAGGACGCGACGTAAAACGCATTCCCCTCGCATTCCGTGAGGCTATACTCCCAATCATCGGTATATTGCGACACATAGAGGCAACTCCACATCTCGCCCAGCGTGGTCAATTCGTGTGTGATGGCATACACGGTACAGTTGTAGGTTTCTTCCACCTCTTTCATCTTGGCGAAGATTTCCAGCTCTTGATCTACCCAATACCCGCCGAAGCGTTCAAAGAAACACACGCGATTGCTTTGCTCAAAGCCGTGTATATAGGGCTTGTAGATATCCAGCGTTCTCATAAACTCGATTGCCTTTGCCTTTTGTTCTTCTTTTGTTGCTATCTTACACATATCTTTTACCTCCTTGTATGTGTGATTTTGTGTAAACAAAAAGGGCACGTTGCCGTGCCCTTACTCAACGTCCTCGAAGTCATTGATGTTGATTCGGGTGTAGTGCAAACCGTATTCGAAGTACAAACCGTGTTCGTCTTCAAAAAGTTCGTATTCGCATACGCTTATCTTGCCTTCTTTCGTGACGGCTACCACGATTGCTTTATCAGTTATTTCCAACAAATCAAAAGTGATAAATCTTTCACCGTTCCAAAGTTGAAACTCTTTCATATAGATACGTTCATTCATTGTTGTTTCCTCCTTTTAGTCCATGAATTTGTAATTGATGTAGTAGTTGACGTTTACGGTACGCCTGTCGATTTCGTACAACTCCCAAAACGCCCCTTTGTACTCGTTGTCCGTTCCGGGTACTTGATGGCAGTATTTCAAGCAATCTTCATAAACCCTGATATACGGTTTACCTGCTTTACTGGTTTGAGCGGTAACGAGATCGGTATCGGTGATATACCCGACACCCGACGTCTTAACGTTCTCTTTACCGACCTTGATAACTGTGAATACTACTTTTTTCATTTTCTATACCTCCTGTGGTTTATTCTGCCTTTCGGCAAGAGGGCGAAGTATCACGGTTCGGTACAAAGAACACAAATAAAAGACTTTGGAAAAGGCAATGGGCGCAACAAAAAAGGTAGCAGCATAGCCACTACCTCTTATTCCTTTATTTGTTGCGAGAATGAAAAATATTTTCACGTTACCAAAACCAACCCCCTATCCCCCGAAAATATTTTTCCCGTACCATTGCCTTTTCCGAGAACTGTGATACAATGACCGACCGAAAGACAGAGAAACCAAAAGGAGGGAGAAAATGAAAAAAGTGTATTTCTATATACAAAATGGCACAAAACACTATATTAAGTTGTCTTTATTGCCAAAACAAACTCATTTTGGGCAAAAAATAATACGAACCTTCGATTAAAAAAGTTCGTATTATTTTCTTCTGGCGTACCTAGAGGGATTCGAACCCCCAACCGTCCGGTCCGTAGCCGGAAGCTCTATCCAGTTGAGCCATAGGTACGAGTGAATTGTACTATGATTATAGTCCAACCGACGGGCGTTGTCAATCAAAAAACGCAAGTATTTTTATAAACTCGCCACTTCTTTGTTCTATTCGGGTTTCTCTCGCTCGGGCGTTCGTGGTTTCGTCGCCCGTCGCGGCTACATCTTGTCGGGCAACGAGATACCCAATATGCGCATTCCGTTCTCGACGACCACGGCGGTGGCGCGGGTGAGGGCCAATCGTGCGGCGCGCACGGCGGGGGGCGCGGTGAGGATCTTGTTGTCGAAGTAGAATTTGTTGTACAGTTTGCAGAGGTCCACCACGTGGCGGGTGATCATAGACGGCTCGCACTTGTCCGCCGCGTCCAGAAGGAGCGAGGGATAGCGGTCGAGGTAGCGCACGATATCCTTGCTGACGTCGTCGTCGAGGCTGCCGAAGTCCGCCTCGGCCTCAACGCCCTCGCCCGCTTTGGCCAGCACGGACAGACACCGCGCGTGCGTATATTGCACGTAGGGGCTGGTCTCTCCGTCGAAATTGAGCAATTTGTCGTACTTGAACTCGATATCCTTTATGCGGTTGTTTTGCAACGCGGAGAATATGACCGCGCCCACGCCCACCTGTTCGGCCACGCGGTCGGCGTCCGCCAGGTCGGGGCTTTTCTCCACGATGATCTCCTTCGCCTTGGCCACGGCCTTGTCGATGACGTCCACAAGCCACACGGCGTTGCCCTTCCTCGTGGACATCGCGCCCTCTTCGAGGCTCACCATACCGAAGGCCACGTGTTGCATATCCTTGGCCCACGGGTAACCCATCTTCTCCAACACGGCGAAGACCTGTTTGAAGTGGAGATTTTGCTGATACGCCACCACGTACAGGCACTTGGCGAAGTCGTACGTCTTGTGACGATACTCTGCGGCGGCCAAATCGCGCGTGGCGTACAAGGTAGCGCCGTCCGACTTGACGATGATGCAGGGCGCCATGCCCTCCAACTCGACTATCTTTGCGCCCTGGCTCTCCACCAACAGCCCCTTTGCCGCCAACTCGTCGATAACGGGCTGCATTTTGTCGTTGTAGAAACTCTCGCCCGCCAAACTGTCGAAATGCACGCCCAAGCGCGCGTACACGGGCATATCGTCCGCCAAGGTGATCTCTTTGAACCATTGCCACAGGTCGTAGGCCTCTTGGTCGCCCGACTCCAACTTTTTGAACCACAGGCGCGCCTCGTCTTCCAACTCCGGCCGTTCCTCGGCTTCGCGGTGGAAGCGGACGTATATCTCCACCAACTTGCGCACGCCGCCTTTTTCTATTTCCTCGCGGTTGGACCACAACTTATAGGCCACGATGAGTTTGCCGAACTGCGTGCCCCAATCGCCCAAGTGATTGATGCCCACCGAGCGGTACCCGATCTCGTCGAACAAGCGGCACAGCGCCGCGCCCAGCACGGTGGTGGACAAGTGCCCGATATGGAAAGGTTTGGCGATATTGATGCTGCTGTAATCGATGCAGACGTGGCGGCCTGCGCCCACCGTGGACTTGCCGTAGTCGGCGCCCTCTTGCACCACTTTGCCCACCACGTCCCGCGCAAATGCGGACGGCGCGTACTTAAAATTGAGGTAGCCCGCCACCGCCGTGACGCTCTCTACGAAGTCGGGCTTGCGGATAGCGGCGGCCATTTCCTCGGCGATGGCCACGGGGCTTTTGCGCATGGTCTTGGCCAAGCGGAAGCAGGGCAGACAGACGTCGCCCAAGGATACGTCTTTGGGGGGCGTCAGCAGTTCGTATGCCTCGTCTTGGGGCAGATAGGGCGTGAGGAGGTCGGCGATTTGACGTTTGTAATCCATAGCCCCCTCCTACACGTTGAAACGGAACAGCACGACGTCGCCGTCCTGCATGACGTATTCCTTGCCCTCGCTGCGCACGAGGCCCTTTTCTTTGGCGGCGTTCAGGCTGCCGCACGCCAAGAGGTCTTGGTAGTTGACGATCTCGGCGCGAATAAATCCTTTCTCGAAGTCGGTGTGTATCTTGCCCGCGGCTTGGGGCGCTTTGGTGCCTTTGGTGATGGTCCAGGCGCGCGTTTCCTTTTCGCCCGCGGTCAGGTAGCTGATAAGTCCCAGCGTGCGATAGCCCACGGTGATCAACATAGACAAGCCGCTCTCGGCGATGCCGTACTCCTCGGCAAACACGGCGCGCTCGTCCTCGTCCAGAGCCGCCAACTCCGCCTCCACCTTGGCCGACAGCACGATGACTTCGGCGTTCTCCTTGGCGGCGATGGCGCGGACGGCACGGACGTACTTGTTGTCGGGCTTACCGATATCGTTCTCGCCGATATTGGCGACGTAAATGACGGGTTTGGCGGTCAGCAAGAACATATCGTAGAGGTAGGCTTGCTCCTCTTTGTCCAATCCTTGCTCCCTGACGGGGCGCCCCGCCTCCAAAGCGGCCTTCACGCGTTCCAGACACTCCAACTCGGGCAAGAGTTTCTTGTCCCCGCTCTTGGCTTGATTTTTGACGCGGGCGATGCGCTTGTCCACCGTCTCGATATCGGCAAATATCAACTCGTAATCTATGGTTTCTATATCGTTTTGGGGATTGACCGCGCCCGAAACGTGCGTGATATTGCCGTCGTCGAAACAGCGCACCACGTGCACGATGGCGTCCACCTCGCGGATGTGCGACAAGAACTTGTTGCCGAGTCCCTCGCCCTTGCTGGCGCCCTTGACGAGGCCGGCGATATCCACGAATTCGAGTACGGCGGGCGTCACCTTGCGGCTCGTGTACAACGCGGCCAATTTGTCGAGGCGCTCGTCGGGCACGGCCACCACGCCCACGTTGGGCTCGATGGTGCAGAACGGGTAGTTGGCGCATTCGGCCCCCGCTTGCGTAATGGCGTTGAACAAAGTTGATTTGCCTACGTTGGGCAATCCTACCACACCTAATTTCATACGGTCACTCCTTGATGGTTTGGCGCACACGGCGCGCATACCTTGGTATTATAGCGAATAATATTATACAACAAGGCGAGCGGTTTTTCAACAAAACCGCATAGATTTGTCGCCAAATCGCAAAAAAGAGGGACTTGTGGGTATGTGGATGGATATTTTGAAGGGTATTTTGTTGGGTTTGGTGCAGGGGCTCACCGAGTTTCTGCCCGTGTCAAGTAGTGGACACCTCTTGCTGTTGGAGCGCATGGGCGTCACCGCGCCCAGCCTCTTGCTCAATCTGCTGACGCACGTCGCCACCCTTCTTGCGGTGCTTATTCTCATGCGAAAGGACGTTATTCTATGGGTACGTCACCCCCTTTCCCGTCGCGCGGGGTGGCTCTACCTCACCTGCATCCCCACCGCTCTCATCGCCGCCTCTTTGATGTATTTCGCCAAGGACGTGCTGACGGGCAAATACCTGTCGTTGGGCTTTTTGGCCACCTCGTGTTTGCTATTTTGGGGCGCGTCCATTCGCCCTCGGCACCGCCCCCTCACCCCCGTCAACGCGCTTTTGACGGGCGTGGTGCACGGCGTGGCGGCCTTGCCGGGGCTATCGCGTTCGGGCGCGACGGTCAGCGCGATGCGCCTTATGGGCATAGACGGCGACGAGGCCGTGCGTCTCTCCTTCCTTATGTCCATACCCGTCATCATAGGTGGCGCCGTCGTGGAGTGTATCGGAGCGGATTGGGGCGCGGTTAACGTGCCCTTGACGGTGGCGGCCGCCCTGTCCTCTTTCGTCTTCGGCCTCGTGGGGTTGCGCCTTATGCTCAAGGCTTTCCGTCGCGCCATGCCCCTCTTCGGCTTCTACACGCTCGCGCTGTCCATCGTGGCCTTGTTCGTGTAAGCAAGGGTATTGTGCTTTCTCCCAAACCCGAACGTAGTGGAATATATACTTCTCTCTATTGACAGACATATACTTTTGGGGTATAATGAAAAGGCCAAACTTGGCAGGGCTTGCCCTGCCGCCAAACATGAATATATTCCTTATGTGGTACAACTCTCTCAATAGCAGTTGTATCTATTATCCTTTCTTTGTACCACAAGGAATGTTTGGAATAAGTTTGGCGACTTATGGGTAATGGAGCAATTACTATATTTGCCGTTCCCATAGGGGGCGGCATCTTATTTATATACAAGAAATAATGCCGCCGTATCTACGAAAGATATGGCGGTTTTTCAAATATGGAGGAAATACTATGAAGAAGACGTTGATTGTCGCATTTTGCTTACTCATCGCAGTTGCTGTCTCTATCGCACTCGCCTCTTGCGCCCCTACGGGTAGCAATTATACGGGCACCTACTACGACTACGAAGACGGCGTCAAAAACGCCAACGATTGGATTAAGTTGGAGAAAGACAGGTGGTCGGACAACGAAGGGATGTCCGGACGGGTGGAATATGTGGACGGCAAGGTCGTCTGCTATCTTTCTATGTTCGGTGAGGAAGACGTCCTCTTGTGGGGCACCGTGAAAAACGGCGTCTTCACCTACACCATCGGCGAACGCAATGCGGCCGGCGACTATGTGTATTACAACGTATACACCGACAACAGCACCGCCTCCGTAAAGGATTCAACGGGGCAAGCCAAATCTTCCGACGATAACGCCGATACGCCCACGCCTTCCGTAAAGACCTACACGGTGAAGTTCGACAGCAAAGGCGGCACGGACGTCGCGCCCAAGACCGTCAAAGAGGGCGAGCGGTTGGAAGCCCCCGCGCAACCCACCAAGACGATGTACGTCTTCGCGGGCTGGTACAAAGATTCGGGCACGCGCAACGTATGGGATTTCGACACCGACCGCGTGACCAAGGATATGACCCTCTACGCCAAGTGGACGGCCGAAGAAGTGCGCGTCACGTCGGTAGACGGCGCCACCATAGACGGCAACAACATTTCCGTCGTCATCGAGAAGAACGTCAACGAGATGGATATGTCGGACAAGGTGGTTTTGAACAACGATTCCGCCACATGGAAACTCTACTACGACAAGATGGGTCGCGATGAAATCCGCACCAAAATAGCCACCAACGACTACGGCAGGTTGGACAGCGGCAGCAACCTCTTCTACATAGTAGTCACTTCGTCGGACGAAACGCAATCCAAGACCTATACGTTGGAACTCTACAAGCGCTACGACGTATCGGTGGGCATATACGACGTGTACGGGGATTACGTGGACTCCTACGCGGTCACTACGTTGGACACCCTGACCGCCCCCTCCAATCTCTCCATTGCGGGCTACACCGTCAACGGCTGGAAATCGAGTAGCGTCAAAATCGGCGAAACCGTACCCAAGAACTACGAGGGCGCCATTCGTCTGACGCCCGACGCCACGCCAAATACCTACACCGTCACCTACCAAGCCAACGGAGGTAGCCTGTCCAAGACCAAACAGACCGTCACCTTCGACAAAGCCGAGCAATTGGCAGTACCCACTCAAGAGGGTTATACCTTTACGGGGTGGACGATGAACGGCGAGGACGTCACCGACGGCACCGCCAAGTGCACCTGGAAGATAGCGGGCGACGTCACCCTGACCGCCCGCTACCGCGCCAACCACTACGCCGTCGTCGTGCAGTCGAACGATACCGACGCGGGCACGGCAAGCATATCGGGCAACGGGTTGGACAACGTCAACGTCTTCTTCAACGTCAACAACGACAAGTGCGCTACCAACGTGCACACCCAGACCGTCACCACCCAAGAGGGCTTGCGCTACCCCGCCGATCCCACGGCCGAGGGCTATCTCTTCCGAGGGTGGTACAAGGACGGCTCTATCTACAACTTCGCAAGAGATATATACGGCGATCTCAACCTGACCGCCGAATGGTACCGCCTACCCACAGGCGCCCGGATCGTCACGGCATACACCGCCGCCTCTTTGGCAGAGGAGACCTATGCCGAGGTGAGCGGTGCGGCCGTCTCCTACTACTTCGTCGCCAAGACGGGCGGCACCTATACCCTCTCCTATCGCAATACCCAAGAGGGTGCTACCTATGGCGCGCGCATTTATGTGAGTGGTGCCAACGGCTACACCAACGTGGTCGCCACTAATACCACACGCAAGACAATCACGTTCACGGCCAATGCGGGTAGCGTATGCTCTATCAATCTGCAACGCGAGGGTGACTACAATACGGGCGTCTACTTCGCCGTGTACGGCGGCAATATGTTCGCAGCTGGCGGCAAAGTCGCCGTGTCCGACCTTAACCGCGTGGTGCTGGCGGGCAATACCGTAACGCTCAAAGCCACCGAGAACACGGGCTATACCTTCGAGGGTTGGTACAAGAACGGCACCAAACTCAGCGCCGACAAAAACTACACCTACCGCTCCCCCGCCGCCGACAGCACCATCACGGCGAGCTACACCTACTACACCGTGTCCACCGACGCCAATCTCAGCGATGCGGGCACCTATACCCAAAAATCACGCGAGAAAGTCACCGTCGGTAGCACCGTCACCCTCACCGCCTCTACCAACAACGGCTATACTTGGTTGGGTTGGTATGACGGCAATACCAAGGTCAGCGAGGGCACCGGCCTCAGTTGCACCATCACAATGACCGCCGAGAATAAGACGTATACGGCCAAGTGGACACCCACGCAGTACACCATCACCTACAATCTGAACAGCGGCACCAACAGTAGCAACAACCCCGCCACCTACACCGTGGAGAGCAACACCATCACGTTGGCCAACGCCACCCGCGCCTACTACACTTTCGGCGGTTGGTATACCAACTCGTCCCTTACCAACCGAAAGACGCAGATCGCCAAGGGAAGTACGGGCGACCTTACCCTCTACGCCAAGTGGACGCCCACACGGTACGCCATCACCTACAACCTCAACGGCGGCACCAATAGCAATAGTAACCCCACTGAGTACACGGTGGAAAGCAACGCCATCACCTTTGCCAACCCCACCCGCACGGGCTACACCTTCGGCGGTTGGTATACCAACTCCGCCTGTACCCAATCCACTACGGGCATTGCCGCAGGTAGCCACGGCTACGTGACGGTATACGCCAAATGGACCATCATCACCTATACCATCACCTACAATCTGAACGGTGGCACCAATAACAATAGTAACCTCACCACCTACACCGTGGAGAGCAATACCATCACGCTCGCCCCCGCCACCCGCGACTACTACACCTTCGGCGGTTGGTATACCAGCTCGTCCCTGACCAACCAAAAGACGCAAATCACCAAGGGAAGTACGGGCGGCCTTACCCTCTATGCAAAGTGGACGCCCACACAATACACGATTACCTATAACCTTAATGGTGGCACTAATGATAGCAACAATCCTACCAAGTACACGGTTGAGTCTAACGATATCACCTTCGCCGACGCCACCCGCACGGGTTATACGTTCGGTGGATGGTACACCAATTCATCATTGACAAACAAAAAGACGCAAATCGCCAAGGGCAGTACGGGCGACCTTACCCTCTACGCCAAGTGGACGCCCACACAATACACCATCACCTACAACCTCAATGGCGGCACAAATAGCGGCAGTAACCCCGCCACCTACACCGTGGAGAGCAATACCATTACGTTGGCCGACGCCACCCGCACGGGCTACACGTTCGCAGGTTGGTATACCAACTCAGTTTGTACGCAATCCACGACGGGCATTGCCGCAGGTAGCCATGGCAACATGACGGTATACGCTAAATGGAATATCATCACCTATACCATCACCTACAACCTCAATGGTGGCACCAATAGCGGCAGTAACCCCACCACCTACACCGTGGAAACGATAGGCGAAGGCGTCACGCTCGCCCCCGCCACCAAGGAGACCGCCCGCAATATAACGAACAAGAGCCTCGGCAACGGCAACTACAGCGTGACTACCGAAACTACCGCGTACACCTTCCTCGGCTGGTACAAGGAGAGTACGTTCGTCAACAAGGTGACCACTATCACCTCAGCGGATGGCGACGTGATGCTCTACGCCAAGTGGAGCGAAACTACCTCTACTACTACTACGGAGAGTGCCTATCTGCGCGACGGCAACTATATTTACTTCGGCACCTATCCACAGACCGAGGTGACGGACAGCACAATCAAAACTGCACTTAATACTACGGCGGGCACCCTGCCCACGGCGGAGAATGCGCAAGCCTGGACGAGTTATGGATACTATATCAACGGCTCGGTATCCGACTATATGTGGTACATCGACCTGACGTACAACGGGGAGAAATACCGTGGCGTGTACTTTACTTCATATAGACCGTACTCCACCAGATTTAGCAGTGGCGCAAGCAATAGCATACAAGACGAAAACGGCTATACTACAGGCAACGTGTATTGGTTCCAATACGAACCCATCAAGTGGCGTATTCTCAGCGAGGCGGGTGGGGAAGCGCTTATCTTGTGTGAGATGATTATAGACAGCAGGGAGTTCTATCACGAAAACGTAGATTATTATACCTTCTCCCACAACGGTGGAACGGGCTATGCCAACAACTATGCCTTGTCCAACATCCGTAAATGGCTGAACGACACCTTCTACAACACGGCATTCAACGACCTGCAGAAGGAATTGATACTCCTCACCACGGTGAACAACAGCGCACGCTCTACCAACCCCGATAGCAGCGCCACCGCCTTTAACAGTGGCAACAACACCTACGCCTGCGCGAATACGCAGGACTACGTATTCCTACTCTCGGAGCAAGAGGTAACGACCGCCGCCTACGGATTTAGTAGCAATTACGGCGACAAGGATACGGCAAGACGCAAGCAAAACACGGACTATGCCAAGTGCCAAGGCGCTGAGACAAGCACAAACAGTTCTTACTATGGTAACGGCTATTGGTGGCTCCGTTCGCCCATCTCTAGTTATAGTTACTCCGCGCGTTTCGTCAGCTACTATGGCAATGTCGGCAGCTACCGCAATGTCGGCGACACTAGTAGCGGTGTTGTCCCCGCTTTGAAAATTAGGCTATCGTGAGGCGTCCCCCCGTCATGTTGAGCAAGCACAAAGTGCGCCGTTGCGCCATAGCTGCGCATTGGGCAATAGACCGAAACATCCCCTATCAAGAGGAACTTCCCTTCGAGATACTTCGGTCAATTGCCCTTTAGGCGCAACACGCGCACGGCGCATTGGCTCAGTATGACGCCGCCAACGAAAGCAACGGTTTTCTCCCAATCACCCCCATTACAAAGAACCGCAACGCGCACCGTTGCGGTTCTTTGTTTCGGGGCGGCCTTGTCGTATGCCGATATGGAATAAAACAAAACGGATTCTTGCATAATATGTATTGACAATATCACGGTATCGTGATATAATAAGAATAAAAACAGCAGGAGGGTACGTATGCCGGTATTATCGAGATTTTACGGAATTATCATTCGGATGTATTTTCAACAGGCGGAGCATAATCCGCCCCATATTCACGCGCTATACGGCGACAATATGGCGGCCATCGACATTCAAACGGGCGAGATATTAGAGGGTAACCTTCCGCCCAAGGCGCTCTCGATGGTGCGTGAATGGACGAATGCGCAAAAGCACGAATTGTTGCGCATTTGGGAAACGCAAGAGTTCAAGGCATTGCCCCCGCTCGAATAAGGAGATGACGATATGTTTCACAAATTGAAAGACGTGACTGCGATAGCCGATTATCGCCTGTGCGTGCAGTTCGCCGAAGGCGTGACCAAAATCTACGACGTCAAGCCGTTGCTTGACAAGTGGCCGACGTTCAAGGCACTCGTGACTACGCCGCACCTGTTTTATGACGTAAAGGTAGACGTGGGTGGGTTCGGCATCGTCTGGAACGACGACCTCGATTTGTCCTGCGACGAATTGTTCGCCAACGGCGTAACGATACAAACGCCCTTCGACGGGCTGTTGGCGTTCACCGACGCCACCCAATTGTGGGGGCTTAACGAAAGCACCTTGCGCAAAGCAATCGCCTATGGCAAACTCGTCAACGGCGTGGACGCCTGCAAGTACGGCAAGCAATGGGTGGTGTCCATCAAAGCGATGGAACGCGAGTACGGGGCGCCAAAAGTGGGATAATTGTTATTCCGATGACACTACAAAGCAACAAAGAACCGCAACGAAGCGCTGCGGTTCTTTTGGCGGAACTGCCTTGTTGTTTGACGATATGAAATAAAGCAAAGCAAATTCTTGTATAAACTCATTAAAAAACTGATGCCAAATAAAGGAGAGTAGCATATGAATATAACGGAAAAATTAACAGATATAGGTTTAGATCTTGTAAAGTCACTACTAATCACCGTAGTTTCCGCACTTATTGCGTTTTTCTTTACAAAAAAGTATTATTCTAAAGTCAAATTTGCGACAGGATTAAAAGAAATCGGTATACAATCTTTTTTAACACGTTACCCAAAGCAACAAGAACTTGAATATATGTTTTTGCATTCTGACGTCATCAAAATAATGTTTGTTTCAGGCGTATCCTTTTTTAAGACATACAGGACATTGATAGAAAAAGCGGTAAAACTAAACAAAAAGGTGGAGATACTCATCGCAACAAGGGAGACAGCTTTTTTGGCGCACATTGAAAGTTTGGAAGTATCATTTGGTGGACGTGACGAATGTAAAAAAATCAGCGATGAAATAGACGAAGTTATGAATAAATTAGAATATCTGTTGAAAGATGAGAACTATTGTAATAATATTGAAATTCGTCACTTCAGCGATGAATATAGACTTCCGATGATCTTGTGCCAAACATACGGCGAAAATAATACTTTGCAGAAAAGCGACTGCTTGCTGTATATCTCATTGCCACCCTATTCATCTCGTCAAGCCGCTATTCTAAAGCTCCATTCGGATTCAAAGCAAAGCACCGATAAAGAATTGGACATGATAGAAATGGCAACGGCGCATTTTGACAAGGTTTGGGAACAAGTTAATCCCAAGACCGATTAAAGCGCAGCGATAATATAGAGGTTCTCATTTTTGCGAAACATATACTGTATACAAAGCCACGGAGATATTCTTTTGTTGGCACTAAAGATGTCGCTGTAAAAAAATCATTTGCTCACTACTCAGCGAATAAGCATAAATGTGTCTTGAGTAAAAATGGAACTCGGTGGAACCCAGTGGAACTCGTGAAGCCGTTTACAGTTAGACGGTCCTTGTCTTGAACAAGTGGCGGCGCGATGCGCCACCAGACAAGGCCCGTCTTACACCGTAACCGCAATTGCCGAAAACCAAACAAAAAGGGATTGGAACGGACGACGGGGGATGGGCGGCCGCCCTGTCCTCTTTCGTCTTCGGCCTCGTGGGGTTGCGCCTTATGCTCAAGGCCTTTCGCCGTGCCATGCCCCTCTTCGGCTTCTACACGCTCGCGCTGTCCATCGTGGCCTTATTCGTATAACGATACTTTTCACGCGGTCGGTAATAAATACGCCTCAACGAGCGATAGCGCAATAAAAAAGAGGGAAAATCCCTCTTTTTTTGTAGTTTACCGCTACGATTGACGTATTGCAACGGTTTTTAAACGCTTATCATTTTGCCGTCGGCGCACGAATCGCGCCCGATAGAGTAGAGCCACGCCGTAGGTCAGATGGGCATTTTGGCACGGAAGATGAAGATAAGGACCAGCGCCGCCACTTGCCAAGCGATGCCCAACAGGTTGACTACGGTGAAATACCAATGCTCGGCCTTGGTCTTGTGCCGCACGATCTGCATGGTGAGGAAGCCGCCCACCGCGCCGCCGAAGAAGGACATAAGAAGTAGCACCTTTTCGGGCGTGCGACGGGAGCCTTTGACGGCTTTTTTCTTATCCGCGGCGTACATACAGCCGGTAATGACGCTCATCAGTGCGAAGTAGGCCAAAACGATATAAAAAATAATCATAATCTTTCTCCTTTGCGTAGGGGCGAACGCCGTCGCCCGCAGGATCGTTTGCCTCGTCGTCAAGGCAACGGGTATGCTGTCAAAAACAAATCTTCGCGAATGCGGCGCGGTAGACGGCGAGCATTTGTTCGAGGCGGTCCAACCGCACGTATTCGTCCACCTGGTGGCACATTTCCTCGTCCCCCGGGAAGACGGGGCCGAACGCCACGGCGCAAGGCAACGCCCGCGCGTAGGTTGCGCCGCCGATGCAACGGGGCGGCGTCATATCGCCCGTCACCTCGCGGTAGGCCGCCAAAAGATTGACGATGAGCGGGTGGTCGGCGGCGATATAGAGGGCGGGGTGTTCTTTATCGAGGCGAACGTCCGCCTCGGGCAGGGCTTTTTCTATTCTCGCTTTGACGTCCGCGTTGGTCACCGAGATAGGCTCGCGTATATCCAACCCCACGGCTATTTTGCCGTCCACGGCGTGCGCGTAGCCCACGTTCATCGTCAATGCGCCGCTCACCTCGTCCGAGAGGTCGAGCCCCAATCCCGCGCCCGTACTTTCGGCGAGCGCTTGGTACAATCGGTCAAGCCCCGCGTCGGCTTTGGACAGCACCGCAAGCACCTTGACGAGGGCGTTGTCGCCCAACTCGGGGGTAGAGCCGTGCGCGCTCTTGCCCGTGGCGGTCAAGCGGTAGCCGGCGCCGTTTTCCGCTACACGTACCCCATATTTCAGCGCCATGAAGCGCATTTCGGGCGTGCACCTAAGCACCTCGGCCTCGGCATAATCGGGCACCATATTCACCCTGTCGCCCGACTCCAAGCGTACCAATACGTCGGGGCAAGCCACCTTCAACTCGAAGTGTCCCAACCCCTTTTCGCAATTCAGCACGGGGAAGTCCCCGTCTGGGCTTATGGCCCATTTGGGTATCTCCTCGGTGGCGAGATAGCGGTCCATACATTGCCAACCCGTCTCCTCGTTGCACCCGAAGATAAAGCGCACGCGCATCTTGGGCGTTTTGCCCTCGTCCAGTAGGGATTTGAGGGCGTACATAGAGGCCACCAAGGGCCCTTTGTCGTCCTGCGTGCCTCTGCCGTACATTTTGCCGTCCGCGATGGTGGCGGACAGAGGGCCGTACTTCCAGCCCTCGCCCAGAGGCACGGTGTCGAGGTGGCAAAGTACGCCGAACAGGTCGCCTTCGCCTATTTCCGCCCAACCGCAGTATCCGTCCAGATCGCGGGTGCGGAAGCCCCATTGCTCGAACAAAGCCAAAGTGTAGTCGAGCGCCTTGCGAACGCCCGCGCCGCAGGGTGCGCCCGGTTGGGGCGTATCTTCCACCGTATTCATGCCGACCAAATCGGCAAGCGTGTGTATCACGTCGTCAAAATATCCTTGCATAATCTACCTCGCTTTGCGAAAGGAGTCGCCCTTTCGCCCGTATTTCGCTCCCATTATACTATATTTTTGCGCAATAATAAACAATTACGAAGCAAATTATTTACATTTGGTCGGCTTTGCTATATAATTTAAGGGCATCAAGCATCAAGGAGAGTCATTATGGCCAACAACAAAGATACGCAATTCGTCAAAGAGATTGCCGATATGCAGGCGGATTTCCCCCAATGGTACACCGACGTCGTCACCAAGACGGGCATGGTGGACTACGGCCCCGTCAAGGGCACGATGGTCATTCGCCCCTACGGCTACGCCATTTGGGAGATCATTCAAGAGGAACTCAACAAGCGTTTCCGCGCCACCGGGCACCAAAACGCCTATTTCCCCATGTTCATTCCCTACAGTTTCCTCACGCGTGAGGCCGAGCACGTGGAGGGGTTCGCCCCCGAGGTGGCTTTGGTCACCCACGTCGGCGACGAGGAATTGCCCGAGAAGTTGGTCGTACGCCCCACCAGCGAGACCATCATCGGCACGATGTATTCCAAGTGGATCCAGTCCTGGCGCGACCTACCCGTGATGATCAACCAATGGGCCAACGTCGTCCGTTGGGAGAAGACCACGCGCCCCTTCTTGCGCACCAGCGAGTTTTTGTGGCAGGAGGGACACACCGCCCACCGCACCCCCGAGGAAGCGCAGGAGGAAACCCTCAAAATGCTCGAGGTCTACCGCGAGTTCGCCGAGAACGTGCTGGCCATTCCCATGCTGACCGGCCGCAAGACCGAGAAAGAAAAGTTCGCGGGTGCGGAAGCCACCTACACCATCGAGGCCATGATGCTGGACGGCAAGAGCCTGCAGAGCGGCACTTCGCACAACCTCGGGCAGAACTTCGCCAAGGCGTTCGACATCACGTTCCTCGACAAGGACAATACCTTGCACTATCCCTACCAGACCAGTTGGGGCGTTTCCACCCGTCTTATCGGTGCTTTGGTCATGGCGCACGGCGACCAACGCGGGTTGGCGTTGCCACCCATGGTGGCGCCCTATCAGGTGGTCATCGTACCCATCGCCGCGCATAAGGGCGGCGTGTTGGAAAAGGTGGCCGAGGTGGCTGACGAGTTGCGCCAAGCGGGCGTGCGCGTCTACGTGGACGACCGCGACCAGTCCCCGGGGTGGAAGTTCAACGAGTGGGAGATGAAGGGCGTGCCCTGCCGTATGGAGATAGGCCCCCGCGACATCGAGAACGACACCTGCGTATTGGTGCGCCGCGACACCCACGAGAAGAATCCCGCGTCCTTGCAAGGCATCGCCGATACCGTGCAAAAACACCTCGCCGACATTCAACGCAATATGTACCTCAAAGCGATGGCTTTCCGCGACAGCCACATAGTGGACGTGGCCGATATGGATGAGCTCAAAGCGGCGGTGGACGGCGGCAACTTCGTGCGCACGATGTGGTGCGGCGACCGCGCCTGCGAGGACAAGGTGAAAGAACTCACGTCCGCCAGCAGTCGCTGTATGCCTTTCGACCAGACGCCGATGGGCGACAAATGCGTGTGCTGCGGCAAGAAATTAGCCAAAGGCGAGGGCTACACCATCTACTTCGCCAAAGCGTATTGATAAGGAGAACGTTATGAGCCAAGAAGTTTATCATCTTTGTATCAAAGGATTCGACACCGATCTGCCCGTATTGCCCCTGCCTTCGGGCGTCAGGATCGCCTTCTTCAACCTGCACGGCAACACCTTGCTCACCGAGCATTGCGGCAAGGAGATCGCCAAGCTCGTCAAGGGGTGCGACGTGGTTCTCACCGCCGAAAGTAAGGGCTTGCAACTGTCGCACGTCGTCGCGCGCGAACTCGGTCAACCCTTCTACGCCGTGTGTCGCAAGAGCAAGAAACTCTATATGCAGGACGGCATCGAGTCCAAGGTGCAATCCATCACCACCGGCAGCGAGCAAACGCTCTACCTCAGCAAGCACGACGCCGACCTCATCAAAGGCAAAAAGGTCGCCATCGTGGACGACGTAGTCAGTACGGGCGGTAGCCTTTTGGGGCTCGAAAAGATCGTCGAGTTGGCGGGTGGCGTCGTCTACAAAAAGGCGTTCGTCCTCGCCGAGGGCGACGCCGCCGATCGTTCCGACATCGTCTATCTGGACAAGATACCCTTGCTGTAAACGTGCGGTTTGATTGATTTATAGGGGCGTTTCCGTATTGGGTAACGCCCTTTTTCTTCCCCTCTATACGCAAAAACGCCCCCTACGTAGGGGGTGTTTTCGTGCAAAAGGCGTAGAAAAGTCCAATCATGCGGTGCTCGTCGAGCGGTCGCAAGGGAAGACCGCTTGCCTTGCGCTAACGCAGCGCGGAGTAGGCGAGGGAGCAAATCATCAATTTGTACGGCTCGGACGTCACGGCCTCAAACTCCAACCCGAGGCGCATGATAAACTTGGTATTGGCGGCGGTCACGCGGCGTTTCACCCCATTGGCGTCCGTCATGACCATGGGCTTGGAGAAAAGGCTCCAATTCGTGCGAAGGTAGGGCACGGCGTTTTTGATCTGCTGGACGTACA
>JAFPXC010000026.1 GCA_017394805.1 Clostridia bacterium
CGCCCCATTGTTCGCCGCGAAGTAGAGTTGCGCCTAACGTGAATAGTACGTCATCCTGAGCCGAAGCAATAGGCTTCGTGTCGAAGGATCCCCTAAGTAGAGGTACAAAAACTTCTTCGCGGCTTCACCTTTTGGTCGGGCAGTCCTCTCCGTGTCACGTCTCGCTACGCTGTACGCGCCACGGGTTTGGCTTGCGCCAAATGGTATTATTTTCGCTCGTGCTTGCACGCTTGCTTCTATTATACAACCATACGAACGCCCATTCTTACGAATGGTATCTATACTGCGTATAGATTGGTCGCTACGCTCCCCGCGTTCGATTGCAAGACGTCGCAAGCGTTATGCAAATACTTCGCTTCGCTCGTGCTTGCACGCTTGCTTCTATTATAAAATACATATTAAAATCACTACGGTCAAGTGTTTTTATGTATTCTTAGAAAAGCATAAAGCAACAAAAAAACACCAAACAATCAAAAACCCTCGATTTTTCCAATCGAGGGTTTCTTTTATTAATCCACAATCCGACGAACGTCGGATTTCTCCCGCTCGCGTTTCGAGCGGATTTCACCCGCACGAACGTGCGGATTTCTCCCGTGCGGTAGCACGGATTTCACCGTGCGCTCCGCGCACCTCGCGCACCATTTCCTTCCCGCTCGGCAAGAAAAACCCTCGACTTTTCCGTCGAGGGTTTCTTTTAATTATTCCATTCGGCAAGAAAAACCCTCGACTTTTCCGTCGAGGGTTTCTTTTAATTATTCCATAACTCGCCGTAGGCGAACTTCACTCGAGGCTGTGCCTCGAACTTCACTGCGAAGCTACTTCACTTCGCCATAGGCGAAACTTCACCGTGCGCTCCGTGCGCTACTCCACGTCGCCGTCTCCTTCGATGGGCTTTTCGGCTTGCGCGTCTTCGAATACGGGCTCGTCGATGGCGGGGATTTCTTCCGCGGTTTCTTCGGCTTGCGCTTCCTCTTGGGGAGCGGCGGCCTCTTCGACGACGGTCTCTTCGGCGGCGGTCTCTTCGGCGGCGGTCTCTTCGGCGGCGGTCTCTTCGGCGGCGTTACCGCCTTCTTGTTGGGCTTTCAGGTTCTCGTAGAAAGCGGTTCTGGTGGCTCTGTGGTAGGGCACCACGTAGAACGCCAAGATGCCGAAGGTCAAGCCGACCAAGAGGTACCAACCGATGAAGGACAGGTCGAGGCAGAACAGGTCTGCCTTGTGCCCTTTCATCATATTGCGCGACGCGGTGATGGCGTCGGTCTCGTTCATTTCGGGGTGGTCGTGTTGGATGTAGAAGGTCATCGCGTACGCATAACTCTTCACGATGCCGGGGATGACGAACAGCAAGCTCCACAGGAAGATGAACAGTTGCACCAACAAGCCCGTGATGAAGTTGTTGGCAAAGTTCTTGAATCCCACGAACAAGTCTTCCAAGTCGGTTTTACCCTTGCGGAAGAGGTTGAGAAACACCGCCGCCAAGCCGACTGCCATCGGGCCGGCGATGATCAGCTGGATGATGCCGAGCAGGGAAGAAGCCGCGCCGGTTATCAAGCCGAATAGCAACAACGCGATGATGACGTTCCCCCAATTTCCGCGCAATTTTTCTTTTGCGAGTTGTTTCATTTCAGGTCTGGTCATAATATATTCTCCTTTTGTTTTGATACTATTTAGTATATCAATAAGTTATGCGCTTGTAAATCTTATTTGCGCAAATAATCCCCGTATTATCTTTCGTTTATTGCATTTTTTCGGTGATATAGGCGAGGATTTCCTTATACGCACGCTTGCTTTCGGGGAACATTTTGTAGTAGAGCGGATAGATATGGAACATTTTTTCGTCGCAAATCACCCGTGCTTCGATGCCGTGTCCTTTCATGTTTTCGGCTATCGTCATCGTATCGTCCTTCAATATCTCGTCCCCGCCCACGGTGAACAAGGTGGCGGGAAAACCCGCGTAATCGCCGAACACGGGCGACACCAACGGATCCTTCCTATCCGCGTCCCCGCACCAGCCGTACATTGCGCTCTTCAGCAGGCGCGCGCGTTTTTCCTCGTCCAGCACGACCTTTTTCTCGCCGAACATGGGGTCTTGGTTGTAGTTGTCTTCGTAACTCTTGCCCGAGGCCAGCATATCCGCCCAGGGGGACAGCAGATACAAGGCGCGGGGCAGGGCCTTCCCTTCGTCGCGGAGCCTCAAACACAGCGAGAGCGCCAGGTTGCCGCCCGCCGAATCGCCGCCCAAAATGATATTTTCGGGCTTAAATCCCTGCCGTTCGACCACGTCCGTCCACAAGGCGTAGGCCTGGTTGTGTTGGGTGGGGTAGGTGAACGCGGGGGCCAAATCGTAGTCGATGAGGATACATTGCACGCCATCGCCCGCGGCCTTGGCCATATCCGAAGCGTGGTAGTAGTAGTCCTGCGACAAGCCCACGGTGTAGCCGCCGCCGTGGAAGTAGAGCACCAATTTTTCGCTCTCTTTGCCGATGGGTTTCACCCGTGCGAATTTCACGCCCTCGGGGGTAGCCTCTTCGACCAGCGCGTAGCCTTCCTTGACTTCCTTGCCGTCGTCCGAAATCATTTTCGCCACTTCTTCAAACGATTTGCCGCTGTCGGGGTTCATATTGAAGAACTTTCTGATGAACACACGTCCCATTTTTGTGCGAATAGACGCCATAGTATTCTCCTCCGATACTTGGTTTTTAATCATTATACCAAATATCCCCCCGTTTAGCAATACTCCTTTCGCATTTTGTCCTCAAAAAGTGCGTACGTACCCCGCCGAATACGGCCAAACCGTCGATAATAAAAAATGAAGACGGCACCAAATCTCTGGTCTTCGCGTCACGGTTCCGATTACTCGGCAGAGCCTCCGTCTTCACTTTCGATATAGCGCGGATTTTCCGTGTCGTCCACGGTTTCGGCCCGAATTCGCTCCGAAAAAATATTTTTTTAGTTTCATTTAAGATTTATCCGCTAAAATAAGGTATAATGAAAAGTAGGACGGGGATTCCCCGACCGAAGGAGGCACCCATGCGCATTTTATTGGCCGAGGACGAACGCGAACTCAATCGCGCGCTCGTCGCGCTGTTCACCCGCAACAACTATTCGGTGGATTCCGTCTTCAACGGCGCGGACGCGCTCACCTATCTCACCGAAGGGGACTACGATTGTGCCGTTTTGGACGTTATGATGCCCAAGATGGACGGCATCACCGTCCTGCAGACCATACGCAAGGCGGGCAAGACTCTTCCCGTCCTCATTCTCACGGCCAAAGGGGAGATAGACGACCGCATCTTAGGGCTGGACAGCGGCGCGGACGACTACCTCACCAAGCCATTTTCGGTCAAGGAACTCTTGGCGCGCGTACGCGCCATCACCCGCCGTCTCACGGTCGCCGCGGATTCCGAATTGACCTACGGCAACTGCACGTTGTCCCGCTCGTCCTATATACTTCGCACGCCCACGGGGGAGACGCGCCTTTCCAACAAGGAGTTTCAAATGATGGAAGCGCTATTGAGCCGCCCGGGGCAGGTGATATCCGTCGAACAGTTTATGGAGAAGATATGGGGCTACGATTCGGACAGCGACATCAGCGTGGTATGGGTGTACGTCTCCAATTTGCGCAAGAAACTCGCCGCCATTCAGGCCAACGTGCAGATAAAGTCCCTGCGCAACGCGGGCTACACGGTGGAATTGCTATGATCAAAAAATTACGCCAACGGTTTATCATTCTTTCGCTCGCGGTGGTTGCCGCGGTCATCTTGGTCATCGTCGTGGGCATAGACGTCGCCAACTACCTCAATATGCAGTCCAAAGCGGACGCCGAGATCGCTTTCATCGAGCAGGGCGGCGCCATAGCCGCGCTTCCCTCGGGCGACTCCGACGAGCCGCAAGAGGACAAATTCGGTCGCGCGCCCAAGGGCATTCCCGGCGAAACGGCGTTTGCCGCGCGCTATTTCATCGTCGAGACGGACGCCGAGGGCAACGTGTGGTTTTTCAATCTCCAACGCATCGCCCGCGTAGACGAGGACGACCTCGCCTACTACGTTTCCCGCGCCAAATTTTCGCGTGGGTTCGTGGGCAACTATCGCTATCGGGCGGTGCACACGGCCACGGGCTCGCGCTACGTCTTCCTCGATTGTGAGAAGGAGATCGCCGCTACAACGACCTTCATCGTGTCGAGCGCCATCATCACGGTGGTCGGTCTTTCGGTCATCGCCTTGCTCATCATTCTCTTGTCGCGCAAGGTGCTCGCCCCCGTCGAGGAGAGCTACCGCAAGCAAAAGCGCTTCATCACGGACGCGGGACACGAGCTCAAAACCCCCATCACCGTTATAGGCGCCAACGCCGAACTACTTGAGATGGAGATAGGCGAGGACAACGAATGGCTCGAGTCCATCAAGCACCAAACGCAGAAGTTGAGCAGTCTTACCCAAGAGCTCGTCTACTTGTCCCGCATGGACGAATCGGATGCCGAAGTCGCGCGTGCTGCGTTCGATCTTGCGCAAACCGTGCAGTCGTGCGTAGAGGAGTTCCGCGACGCGGCCCTGGTCGCCGAGAAGGACTTCGTCCTCGACCTCACCCCCCTTTCGGTCAACGCCAACGAGGAGATGGTGCGCCGCGCGGTCAATCTCATGTTGGACAACGCGCTCAAATACGCCGAGAGCGAGTCCATACGCGTCTCCCTTCGCCGCGAGGGCAAATTCGCCGTGTTAGAGGAGTCCAACGCCTCGTCCCTTCCCCACGGCAAGCACCCCGAACTCTTCGAGCGCTTCTACCGTGCGGACGCCTCGCGCGGCGGTAGCGAAGGCTACGGCATCGGCCTTTCGGTCGTTCGCTCCATCGCGGAGCACAACGGCGGGGCGGTGTCCTGCGAGTCGGACGGCGCCACGGTGGTCTTCCGCTTCACCCTTCCCCTCGCGTAAGCGCCTACCTACCATATAATAGAAAAGACGGGACTGTTTTGAAGTGCACCCCAAAAGTTGGGCAGTAATGAAAAACTTTTGGAGGTGCATTTTTTATGGTCTCGATATTCACGCGGGCGAAGTCGCAATTCTCTTTTTTTGTGCGTCAAACTTTTGTTCAAAAATCTTTCGTATTTTAGTTTTGTTTTAGTTTCGTCAGGCATAATGAAGGTACCAAAAGCAAGGAGGTAATCCCGATGAAAAAGAATGAGAATAAAGATAAGCAAACGAACAAAAGGAAAAACAAAGGAGGAAAATGGTTGCCTTGGACGATAGCCGTATTGACCGCCGTCACCATTGCCGTTTCGGCTTGCACCACCACGGGTGTAGACAACGCCGCCACGGGTACGGACAACGCTACCGTCACCCGGCAACAAAACGCGGCGAATAGCACCGTCACCGAAAGTGAGGTTGCCTCTGCCGCCGCCGAAGTGTCCGAAACCTTGTCCGCCGTCTCCGCCGAGGACTATCTCCTCACCGAGGTCATTGCGGTCAGCGAGGTCCAAGCCGAGGACGAAATACCCGAGGACGCCACTTGTATCGACCTCTCGGCGCTTACCGCCGACAACGCCCCCGCGGGCACTTCGTTCAAGGATAGCGTGCTCACCGTCGAAGCGGCGGGCGTCTACGTCCTCACGGGCGAGTTGGACGGCGCCGTCGAAGTGGCCAAGAACGTAGAAGGGGTGGTACGTATCGTATTAAACGGCGCCACCATCAAGACGACGGCCACCCAGACCGTTGCCGCCATCACCTTCAAACAAGCGGACGATTTGCGCATTCTCACCGTTGCCGCCGGCACCACCAACGAGGTCTCGGATAGCGCGGGCGACACCGCCGCCGAGGGCGAGGGCGCGGCCATTCAGGCCAAGAAGTGCTCGCTTACCATCAACGGCACGGGCACCCTCAACGTCACCGCCATCGGAGACGAAGCCTGCGGTATCAAGGTCAAGAAGTCCCTCACCGTGCTCGATACGACCATTTCGGTCTTCGCGGTCAAGAACGGCGTCAAAGCGGACGATTCCATCGTGATGAAGAACGCCTCCGTCACGGTCACCGCGGGCGGCGACGCCATCAAGACGGACGTCGAACCCGAGACGGACGAGGAAGCCACCGCTTACGCGGCGGATAGAACGGCGGGATATATCTATATCGAGCATACCTCGCTCACCTTGTCCGCGGCGGATGACGGCCTCGTAGCCAACGGTTGCCTGTATATCGCCAACGACGACGCGGACGTCATCACCATCACCACCAACGGCGGCGCGCCCGACCAAATTACCGAGCGCAGTTCGGACGCGGCGGACGGCAAAGCCATCAAGGTAGCGGGCGTCACGCTTACCGACGAAGAGGACAACGAGACCGATTACCCCGCCGCCTATACCGAGAATTACGCCCTCGTCGTCACGGGCGGCACCTTCCGCGTCGACTCCAACGACGACGCGCTGCACAGCAAAGGCAATCTCCTCATCACGGGCGGCACCTTCACCATTGCCTCGGGTGACGACGGCGTCCACGCCGAGTATCTCACCAAGATCACCGGGGGCACCATAGATATCACGCGCTGTTACGAGGGTGTGGAAGGCGCGGCGGTGGAGATTACGGGCGGCACCGTGCGCATTACCGCCAAGGACGACGGCGTCAACGCGGCCAACGCGGACTTGACGGGTTACGCCTGCTATATCCTCGTCACGGGCGGCGACGTCACCGTGGACTGTTCGGGCGACGGATTGGACAGCAACGGCAAATTGCTCTTAGCGGGCGGCAAACTCACCGTATTCGGGCCGACCACGGGCGGCAATTCGGCCGTGGACAGCGTGACGGGCACCACCATTTCGGGCGGCACGGTCATCTCCACCTGTTTCGAGTCGATGGATCCCGTAGGCTCCACGCAGTATAGGGTAGAGGCCAACGTCAACGTGTCGGCGGGCACCAAGGTCACCTTGCGCGATGCGGATGGCGTCGAGGTCGTCGGTTTCGTCGCCACCAAGACCTGCCGCAACGTTCTCATCAGCACGTCCACGATGACGGCGGGCACCTACACCTTGACCTACGGTACCCAGAGCGTCACCTTGACGGCCACCGCGGGCACCGCCAACGGACGCGGGGGCTTCGGCGGCATGGGCGGCAACTTCGACGGCATGGGCGGCAACTTCGACGGTCGCGGCGGTCAACCCCCCATGGACGGGCAGGGCGGTCAACGCGGACAGGGCGGCCAACGCGGGCAGGGCGGTCAACCTCCGCAGAACGGGCAGGACGGCTCTACGCCTCCCGAGTTGCCCGATGGGCAATCGTTTGACGGTACCACGCCTCCCAACGGGCAGACCCCTCCCAACGCCGCAGATGGCAACCAAAACGCGACTTCGCCCGCTCAAATGGGTTAATGCGGACGGGCCATAAACCGTCATTTCACGCACCATGGGTGCAATTCACATTCATAATCTCTTCGCAAAGCGTCGCTTTTGCGAAGGGGATGCAAAATATCTCCATAAAAAATCCGCTTGCGCGTTTGTCGCAAGCGGATTTTTTTACTTCGTTTTTCTATGTCGATTATCCTATATTGACGTCGATTTGTTTCGCGTTCGGGTCCCGGGATACGCCGTATGTTTTCCCGTTTACTTCCCACGTTACGTCCAAGTACCCCTTGTTTTCATCGCGATTATCAGGCTCGCCGCACTTTCCCCACGGTACGATTCACGCTCGCACGGCGTGCAATTTACTTTTTTCGTGACTTCCGAAAAACTTTTTTCAAAATAGGTATTGACAAAGCGCCAATCATTCGATATACTGTTGATAGTTGGACTATCATTTTGAAAGTACGTCTATCAAATCTACCCAAAGGAGAGGGAAGCCGTGAGCATTCGCACCGCCAAAATCGACTATATCGTCCATGCCGCCGCCGACCTCTTTTTGTCCAAAGGCATTGCCGCCGTCACCATCAAGGACGTCACGCAGGTTGCGGGGGTAGGCGAGGCCACGATGTACCGCTATTTTTCCACCAAGCAAAACCTCGTGTTGCGTGCGGCGGGGCTTATGGCGGACGAGATACGCGCCTCCTACTTCGATTTGACGGCCGCCGCCACGGGGCTTGCCAAGTTGGAGGCCTTCTACGGCAATTTCCTGCGCATCTATCTGGAGCGTCCCGCCTACTATCGCTTCATCTTCGAGTTCGACGCCACAGTCGAGTTGCAGGGCGGCGCGGCCGAGTACGAGCAGACCTTGCTCCCCTATATGCAGGACTATCTAGACGCCTATCGGGCAGGGAGAGCGGACGGCACGGTGCGGGAGATCGAGGACGTCAAGTTATTCTACCTCACCACCACGCACGCCATCATGGGGCTTTGCAAGAAGATGACGATGGACCGCGTTTTGTTGGAACAAGACAAAGAGGGCGAGCGCGAGATCCGTATGCTCATCGACCTCATCGTATACAGACTTAAAAACTTGTGCGTCTAACACAAAAAATATTATAAGGAGTCGGATGGTATTTAGACGGTATCGTTCGAGCACAGCGTATGGAAAACACTATCGAAAAGTCCATCGGCAAACGCCTTTCCAAAAAGCAAATTTGGATATTCGCGTTAGGTCAACTCGGCTGGTCCATCTTGGGCGGCATCATCAACACGTGGTTGGTCACTTTCTACCTGCCCACCTCTGAGGACCTCACCAAGAACGGCGCCATTTCCTACATCACGCCGGGCCTCATCATCGGCGGCTTCCTCACCATTCTGGGCCTCATCACCGCCATCAGCCGTCTCTTCGACGCCGTCACCGACCCCCTTATCGCGTCCCTCTCCGACCGCAGCAAGAACAAACGCGGTCGCCGTATTCCCTTTATGCAACTTGCGGCGGTGCCGTTCGCGGTCATCACCGTGCTGCTGTTCTGCGCGCCGGTCAACAGCGTCAGCCCCGTCAACGTGGCTTGGATCTCCGTCTTCGTCATTCTGTTCTACCTGTTTATGACGATGTACTGCACCCCCTACAACGCCCTCATTTCCGAGTTCGGCAAGACGCAAGAGGATCGCATGGCCATTTCCACCGCCATCTCCCTCACCTTCTTTGCGGGCACCTTGTTGGCCTACACCCCCTTCCTGTTCTCGGGTTTCCTGCGCGGCGCGGTCGGTTTCGCTTGGAGCTATCGCATCGTGTTCATCGTGTTGGCGGTCATCGCCTTGGTGATGATGCTTCTCCCCACCTTCCTTCTCAAGGAGCGGGACTTCGTCAACGCCGAGCCGTCCAAGTCCAATATGTTCAAGTCCTTGGCTTCCACCTTCAAAAACAAGGATTTCCGCGTATTCGTGGGTTCGGACATTATGTATTGGATCGGTCTCACCCTGTTCCAGACGGGTTTGCCTTTCTTCGTCAAAGTCAGTATGCACCTGCCCGAGTTGTACGTTATGGTGCTCATGGGTGCCATGACCGTCTTGTCGGCCGCATTCTATCCCTTCGTCACCAAGTTGGTGCGTAAGTTCGGCAAGAAGAAATTGGTCATCGCGGGCTTCCTCGGTTTGGCCGTCGCCTACGTCATCGCCGCACTCACCAACCTTCCCATCATCGACCGCACCGTCGAGGGTGGCACGCCCGTCGCCTTCGTGCTGGGCTTCGCCATCTGCATCGTCGCCGCCTTCCCGATGGCGCTTCTGGGCATCATTCCCCAGTCCATCGTGGCCGACGTGGCCGAGGCCGAGGGCGTTGTCACGGGTGAAAACCGCGAGGGTATGTTCTTCGCCGCCCGTACCTTCTCGATGAAACTCGGTCAATCCATCGCCATGTTGGCCTTCACGTCGTTGGCCATCATCGGCACCACCCAAAACAAGGCGAGCAACGACATCGCGCCTTCCACCAAGGGCCTTCTCATCGTAGCCCTCGTGGCCATCGGCTTCTGCCTTGCCGGCGCCGCCATCCTTCTTATGTATCGAGAGAAGCACGTCATGAAACTCATCGCCAAGGAAGAGGACGCCGCCTTTATGGCCGCCATCGCGAACGAAAAGGACGATGACGACGAAGCGCCCGCCCAAGAGGCCGAGAGCGCCGAGGACTCCGCCGCCGAGGAAACCGCGCCCCAAACGGAAGACGACAATCCCGACCAATCCGCCCCCGAAACGGAAGAAAACGACTAACGGACCCCGCGCACCCCGCGCCACCCAACCAAAAAATCGTAAGGAGAATAAGAATATGGACAAAACGAGCGTAATTTTCGGCAATCCCCAATCCGCCAAGACCGTCAAAGCCGCGGAGAAATCCAAGGCCAAATACGTCAAGAAGTACGGTGACGATTCCACCGCCGACTACAAGATCGGCTTCAAGCCCATCGACACCTTGGACTTTATCGGTGCCAACAACATCGTCTTCGACGACAATAACCACGCCTTCGCGGGCAAACCCCTCATCGTCGGCAACATTCGCATGGGTTTCGGCCACTATCGCATCTCCATTGCCATGGCCTCTTGCGCCAAGGCGTTGGGCTTCGATCCCTACTGGCTGGACTTGGCCTCGTTCGACGCCACGGGTTCCAAGATGATTCGCGAGCAGAACGATATGTATTCGTTGGCCTCGCGCATCAGCCAAAAGTCCAAATTGTTCAACAAATTGGTGTGGGAGCCCCTCAACTGCGAGGGTTTCAAGAAGATCAGCTACAACGCCAAGGACCAAAAGAACAGCGAACTCTTGGTGCCCATCTTCCGCAACATTCCCAAGGATATTCCCTACATAGCCACCCACGTATGGCCCGCGCAGGGCGCCATTCACGCGGGCATGACCAACGTGGTCAACGCCATTCCCGACAACTGGCCGATGGGCTTGCACCTCTCGGAGGGCGCCATTCACACGGTGCAGACTCCCTTCGCCTATCTTGGCTACAAGATGCTCAACGGCTTTGACAAGAAGCCCCTCAAAGGCATTCCCGAGGAGTCCCTCAAAATGGTGGGTTGCTTCGTAGACCACGAGTTGTTGGTCAATTTGGAAGAGGACAACCGCTTGCGTCGCGAGCGTTTCGCCACGGGCAAACCCGTCCGCATCCTCATGACCGTTGGCGGTGCGGGCGCGGGCTTCGATATGTACGTCGCCATGATCAAGCACCTCTTGCCCTACGTCAAAGAGGGCAAAGTGGCGTTGTTCATCAACTTCGGCGATCACGAGGGCATCTATCACAAGTTGAACGACGCGTTGGGCGGCATCGAGACCACCAACTTCTTCAACGAGTACGACAAGCTCAAAGCCTTCGCCGCGGACATTCGCGAGAAGGACGTCAAGGGCGTCTACGCCTTCTGCAACAAGGACATTTTCCAAGCCGTCTATTCCACCAACCTCTTCATGCCCGTCACCGACCTTTTGGTCACCAAACCCAGCGAATTGGCCTACTATCCCATTCCCAAGGTGTTCATGAAGCACATCGGCGGCCACGAGGTCTACGGTGCCATCAACGGCCGCGAGAAAGGCGACAGCACCTTCGAGTGCCCCACCGCCGAGTCCATCAACGAGATGTTCGACCGACTTCTTTCGGACAAGGACATTCTCACCCATATGTGCGACCGCATCGACGAGCTCAAACGCACGGGTTACTACGACGGCGCCTACGAGTGCGTCCGCTTAGCCGCCGGCCTCAAGCGGTAGTCCCATCCCTTTCCCTCGCCGCCTTTGGGCAACGCCCCGTTATCGTTCGGGGGTAGGGCAAAACGATTATATAATCTTCATTCCATAAATAAATCCGAAGCCGTCCCACTTGCGTAGTGGGACGGTTTCCATTCGTTTCGTTTGCCATTTTGCGATACAATGCGGTTTCCCATTGTTTCGTTTGCCATTTGGCGGTCAATATGATATACTATGCCTATGAAAGAACGTAAACCTTGGACAAAAAAGAAAAAAGTCGTCACCTGGTCGCTCGTGGCGTTGGCCGCGGTGATGGCCGCGGTGCTCGTTGTCGGCAACGTGGTCTACTACTGGTGGCTGTACGTCTACATCGACTACAAGCGCGTCTATTTCTTTACCGAAAACCGCAAAGTAGAGGCCGGCCACGTGCTATTCGTGGGCGACAGCATCACGGACGGTTGCGATTTAGACCGCTACTATCCCGACCTCGCCGCCTACAATCGCGGCATCGCGGGGCAGACCGCGGACGATCTCTCGCACGATATGTCGGGTTGCGTCTACGACCTCAATCCCTCTCTCATCGTCCTCTTGGTTGGCACCAACGACTACCAGCGTTGCCCCGCTCATTCCAACGAGCACATTCTCTCCGTGTACCGCAAGATATTGGACGGCATTCACGCGCACCTACCCGACGTTCCCGTCTTGGTGCAGTCGGTCTATCCCATTTCGGACGTGTCCTTCCACAAGCACTACCGCTACGGCCACGGGCATATCGAGGCGCTCAACGCGGCGTTGTCCGCTATGGCGGCCGAGTACGGCTACCGCTACGCCGACGTCTATTCCTTGCTCACGGTGGGCGACGAGGAGATGAATCCCGCCTATTCGGACGACGGTCTCCACCCCAACGACGAGGGGTACCGAGTCATTTCCGCCTATCTCACCCCCATCATCGAAGAGATGCTCGCCGCGCTTTCCTGACCGCGTGCCTCATACCCTCTTGTTTGCCCCCAAAAAAACTATCCTTACCATAACTTGCGCTCTGCGAAAACTTCACTCGCGCCATTGCGTGAGGCTTAATGGCACGAAAAAAACGAGGCGCCTATCGGGCGCCTCGTTTTATTCTTCTTTCCCCAACAGCTTATAAAGCAGTCGATACAAGATTTGTCCTTCCTCGGGCGTAAGACGCACGCACGTCGCCATTTGGTGGGGTACGTCTATGGCTTTTTCGCGCAAAGCCACACCTTTTTCGGTGATTTTGCACAGCAGCACGCGCTCGTCCTCGGCGCTTCGCCTACGCTCCACCAGCCCTTTGGTTTCCAGGCATTTGAGGACGGGCGTCAAGGTGCCCGAGTCGAGGTACAAGCAGTCTCCCAAAGCCTTCGCGCTCACCTCTCCCTTTTCCCACAGCACCATCATGGCGATATATTGCGTGTAGGTCAGATCCAGCGCGGACAAAAGGGGCGTGTAACGCTTGACTACCTCTTTGCTTGCGGCATAGAGGGGAAAGCACAGTTGATTGCTCAGCCGTAGCGCTTCGTATTTTTCTTCCATGGTCACGCCTTGTGTTCCTCGTCGTAGGCTTTTACGACGGCTTTCACCAGTTGGTCGGCGCACGAAGTGGGGCGTCTGCCGCAGGTATTCCCCTCCAACTTCGCGCGTATTTCTTCCACGGTCCACCCGTCCAGCACCTTGGACAGGGCTTTGAGGTTTCCGTTGCACCCGCCCACGAAGCGGATGTTTTTGACGACGTCGCCGTCGAGGTCAAAGTATATTTCGGTCGAGCAAGTCATTTGTGTTTTGTAAACGTGTTCCATATTACAGCAACTCCTTTATTTTTTCATCTATATCGGCGGGCGTCACGTTGGGCGCGAATCTCGCCACCACGTTGCCCTCTCTATCCACCAAAAACTTGGTGAAGTTCCACTTGATCCGCTCGCCCAACACGCCGTGTTGTTGCGCCTTGAGGTATTCGTACAAGGGTTCCGTATTCTTGCCGTTCACGCATATCTTGGCGAATTGGCGGAAAGTGATGCCGAATCGCCCCGTGCAGAAAGACTCTATTTCCTCTGCCGAGCCGGGCGCCTGTCCCGCGAACTGATTGCAGGGGAAGTCGAGTATTTCCAAGCCTTGCGCCTGGTATTTTTCATACAAATCTTGCAATCCGTCGTATTGCGGCGTAAATCCGCACCCGGTCGCGGTATTGACTATCAAGAGCACTTTGCCCTTATACTCGGCCATACTGACGTCCGCACCCTTGTTATCTTTTACAACGTATTGATAAATATTCGCTTTCATTTTTCCAGTCTCCTTTTTGTTTTATTGTCAACCGACTTGATATATTATATAACCGAGGTGCATTTAATTGCGTACAATTCGATTGAGCACAATCAAATAATACCAAATAAAAACCGCCTTGTCAAGCGGTTTTCAAAAAAATTTTTTTCGGTTACGGATGCGCCTCGAACCATTGCGTCAGTAGCGACAGCACGCCCTGCGTCAGCACGTCCCCGTTTTGCGTGTCGAAGCCGTGATTGAGGTATGGTAGCGCCACCAACCTATTCTCGATACCCGCGGCTTCGAGCGCCTTCGCCAGGTCGTAGGACTGCTCGGGTTGCACCATGGTATCGCATTTCCCCACTATGATCATCGTGGGCGGCGTAAACGCGTCTATATAATTCGCGGGCGTTATGTCGTCGTACACGGCCTCGTCTTGTTCGGGGGTCGTCCCCGTATAACTCTCGCACATTTCCTTGGACGGCTTGCCCAGTATCATATCGTCGTTGTGCCAAAACACGGCGGGGTAGGCCACGGGATAGGTCACGGCCACGGCCTTCACTTTGGGCAGGGCCACGCCCTCCCATTCGCTATACACGCCGTCGTTGATTTTGTAGGCGAGTTCGAGCGCCAGATTGCCCCCCGCCGAATCTCCCGTGAGGTACAGCCTGTCGCAAGAGGCGCCGTATTCCGCGGCGTGCGTGTTCAAGTAGGCAAAGGCCGCGGTCAACTGCTTCTCGCAGGTATTTACGCGGTGGTGTTCCTTGTCCGACAGGTCGTAGCCAATGCTCACCGCGACGTATCCCGCTTCCGCAGCCTTGCGCCAATAATAGGCGTGGTCGCTCTTATCGCCGCTCGTCCAGCCGCCCCCGTGGATATACGCCACGATGGGTTTTCCCGTTTTTCCGTCCTCTCGGTAGTAGACGTCCAAGGCCGCTTCGCCCGTGTCGGACGTAGCGTATGGCACGGTTTTCACCTGTACGTCCCCGTCTATTTTGGCCGAATAGGTCTTCGCCACGTCCACCATAGCCCCCGCCTCGCGGAAGGTCATGATGACGCCCGACAGGCACACGCAGCATATCACGATGGTCGCCGCCAGGAAAGCCGCCGACAACAGGTTCAGCCATTTGCGCTTGATGAGGAAGAAGATTATCACCGCCAAAAACAGCGCCGCCGTCGCGGGGATAAACACGCGGTACCACCCCATGGTGATATAGGCGGCTATCGAGCCGAAGAAGGGCGTCTTAGGCACCAGCGTGCCGATAGAGAGCGCCAATAGCCCCACGGCAACGATAAGGAAGAATATACGGATTATCGCACGAAACACTTTCATTTTTCCACCACCGTTACCGACCTTATGACGATCGCCGTAGCGGGATAGGTCGTGCCCGATATCGTTTCGTATCGGCTCAACCGCACGATAGCCGCCAGGCTTTCCTCGTCCACTACGTGGCCGAACGCCGCGTAATTGCCGTCCCACCCCGTATAATCGGCGGGGCAGAAGAAGAATTGCGACGTAGCGCTGTCCGCTACGTATGTTCTCGCCATCGAGATAGCACCCGCCGTATGCGACACATGGTTCTCCACGCCGTTTGCGGCGAACTCACCCTTGATGGGCGGGTGCGTCGCGTCTTTCGCCGTATAGGCGTTATTCTTGATGACGTAGCCGCCGCCTTGCACCACCAGCCCCTTCTCTACGCGATGGATCACCGTGCCCTTGTAAAAGCCCTCCCGCACGTACGTCAGAAAGTTTTCCACGGTGATGGGCGCCTCGTCGGGGTACAACTCCACGGTCACGACGTCGCCCGTCGAAAACTCAAATCGCACCACGGGGTTACCCGTTTGCGCCGTATCGCCCGCGTTCGTTTGCGTCGTGCCGCCGTTCGTTTGCTCGCTAGTCGTTTGCGTCTCGTGTTCGCCGCAGGCCGCGAAGGCACTTGCCATCGCCAGCGCCAGCACGATCACGACCGAAACCAATCCAATCTTTCTCATACGGTTCTCCTAATTGCAATCTATCAAGCCGTCCATATCGCCCGCCTCGTGCAGGGTGAAGTAGATACCTTTCTTCTCCATCAATTCCCCGTGCGTACCCGTTTCCCGCACCACGCCCTTGTCTATCACGACGATGCAGTCGGCGTTTTGCACGGTGGACAGCCTATGCGCCACCACGATGGCGGTGCGCCCTTTGGTCAATTCGTCCAGCGAGGCCTGTATCAACTTCTCGGTGGCGTTATCGAGGGCGGACGTCGCTTCGTCCAGCACGAGGATCGCGGGGTTTTTGAGGAACGCCCGCGCGATGGCGACGCGCTGTTTTTGCCCGCCCGACAGTTTGATACCGCGCTCGCCCACTTGGGTATCGTACCCGTCGGGCATACTCATTATAAAGTCGTGTATATGCGCTTTCTTGGCGGCTTCCACCAGGTCTTCCTCGGTGCAATCCGTCTTGCCGTACGCGATATTTTGTCGAAAACTCCCCGCGAAGAGAAACACGTCCTGTTGCACGATACCGATGCCCTCGCGCAAGGATTTGTTGGTGATATCGTTGATGCTCACGCCGTCTATTTTGATATCCCCCTCCGTCACCTCGTAGAACTTGGGCAAGAGGTGGCACAAGGTGGTTTTACCCCCGCCCGACGCGCCCACCAAGGCGTAGGTCTTGCCCTTGGGTATATGCAGATTGACGTCATTCAACACGTAATTATCCGTGCCTTCGTAGGCAAAACTCAGGTGTTCTATGGCGATATCGCCCTCGATATTCCTATCCGCGGCGCCCTCCGCGTCTTCTTCCGCAGGCACTCGCATCAATTCGTCGAATCGGCGGAAGCCCGTCGCGCCGTCCTCCAACTGTTCCACGAAGGCCACCAGCGTATTGATGGGCGCCACGAAGAGGTTGATAGACAGCATAAAGGCCACGAGGTCGGCGTACGCGAAGTGATCGCTGTCGTACACCAAAAACATAGTCCCCGCGATGAGAATGACCACGTTATAAAACCCCGTCATAAACCCCATCGAGGTATGGAAAGCCGCCATCGCGCGGTAGGCGGTTGTCCGCGCCGCGACGAATTCGCGGTTGCTCACCTCGAAGCGTTCTTCCTCGTAGGCGGCGTTATCGTAGGCCTTGGTCGTGCGTATGCCCGACAGGCTGCTCTCTATTTTCGCGTTGATATCCCCCACTTTTTGCTTGCTCAACGCAAAGGCGTCCCGTTGTTTCTTCCGCGTGTACACGGTCAGCACGATCATCACGGGCAGGGACGCTATCACGATGAGGGCCAACTTCCAGTTGATGGTCACGAGGTACACAAAGGAACTCACGGTCATAAAGGTCGTGATGAAGAGATTTTCGGGCCCGTGGTGCGCCAACTCGCTCACGTTGAAGAGGTCGTTGGTCATTCTCGACATCAACTGTCCCGTCTCGGCGTTGTCGAAGTAGGCGTAGGGCAGGGCTTCGAGGTGGCGGAAGAGGTCGCGGCGCATATCCGCCTGCATTTTCACGCCCATACGGTGTCCGCAATAACTCACGTAGTAGTCCATCGCCGCCCGCACCAAATATATCCCGAATAATATCGCGCACGCGACGATAATGCTCACGGTAGCCTCTTTCCCTTGCGGAATGTAGGTATTTAGAATGCGGCGGGTGAGGATGGGGTAGGCCAGCCCGCACACCGAAAAGATAAAAGCCGCCAACATATCGCATACAAAGGTACCCTTGTACGGCTTGTAGTAGGCGACGAATCGCTTCAGTATGGACGTGTCGGCTTTCTTTTTCATAGGAATATTGTACACCATATCCCTCTCTTTTGCAACCGAATTAGCCGCCTCGCGCGCCTTTCCTTTTTTGCCGAAACTGTGTATTCGGTTGACACCGCATTTTTCCTTTGGTACAATACGGATATGAGCATCTTCAAAAGTATCTGTCTGTTGTTATGCGGCGTAGGCGTTTTCCTCGCCGGTATGAAGTTGATGGGCGATGGTTTGGGCAAGGGCAGCAACCGCGGTTTACGCGCGCTCTTCGACCGCATTTCCGACAACCCCTTCGCTTCCTACGGCTTGGGCGCGGGTGCCACGGCCATCGTGCAGTCCTCGGCGGCCACCACCGTCATGAGCATGGGTTTGGTCAACGCGGGCATCATGACCTTGGCGCAGGCGGGCGCGTTCGTGTTGGGTGCGAGGTTGGGCACCACCATCACGGGTATTTTGGTATCTCTGTCTTCCATCAGCATCATTCCCGTCTTTATGGCGTTGGCGTTCGTGGGTATGTGTTTGATGCTTTTCGTCAAGAACGACCGCGCGGCGGCCATCGGCTACATTCTCACGGGCTTGGGCGTGCTCTTCGCGGGTATGGAGATCATGAAGGGCGCCATCTCCGACCAAGAGGACATTTCGGGCTTCTTCGTGCGGTTATTCAACGCCATCGACTTCCCCTTGCTTCTCGTCTTGGTGGGCGCGGCGTTCACGGCGTTGTTGCAGTCTTCTTCGGCCACCTCCGGTATCCTCATCACCCTCATTTCCTCGGGAACGTTGCAGGTTTCTCAGGCTCTGTTCATTCTCATCGGCGCCACGGTCGGCACGTGCGTCACCGCCCTCATAGCGGGCGTGGGCGCGGGCGTCAACGCCAAGCGCGTGGCCGTGTTTAATCTCGTCACCGCCGTCTTCGGCGCCATCGTCGTAGGCGGTTTGGTCTGGATTTTCCGTTCCCCCGTCGTGGACGGGTTGTCCCGTCTCATTAGCTCGCCCGAGTGGCAGCTTTCGGTGTTCGGCGTGCTCTACAGCCTCGTCAGTTCGGCACTTATGCTCCCCCTCATCAAGCCCATCGGCAAGTTGGTCACCCTCGTGGTCCGCGAGCGCAAGCCGCAGGAGACGGATATCCGTTGCTACTTCATCGACGACCGCTTGCTCACCACCCCTGCCGTGGCCGTTTTGCAGGCGCAGAAAGAGGTCGCCAAGTTGGCCGAGCTCGCGCGCGACAATTTGCGGCGCGGCGTAGATTGCGTATTACAGCGCAGTTGCAAAGAGGAGAAGACCATCAACCACGAGGAGACCAGGGTGGACTATATCACCAAGCGTATCAGCGAGTATCTGGTCGCCTTGGCGGCGGGGCGCTTGTCCTACGAGGACGAACTCTTGGTCGGTAGTATGCACCACGTCATCGACGACTTGGAGCGCATCGGCGACCACGCCGTGGACTTCATGAAGATGGAGCGCAAGATGCAGAGCCTCAATATCAACTTTTCCGAGTCCGCCATCGTGGAACTCAACGGCATGGTCGAGCACTTGTTCGAGATGTACGAGGTGGCTCTGCAGGCCTTTGTCACCCGCGACGACAGCCTTCTGCCGCAGGTCACCCGCTACGAGGGCATTTTGGATTTCGAGAAGAAGAATCTCGCGTCCAATCACCTCGACCGTTTGGTCAACGGCCAATGCAACATCGAGACGGGCACCTTCTTCTACACCGCCATTTCTTCCATCGAGCGCGTAGGCGACCACCTCGAAAACCTCGCCTATTCCATTCGCTCCATCACCGGCTCCACCAAAGACTGATTTTACGTTTGCGGCGGTCAAGTCGGTGAGTTTTGCCTTTGTGCTTTGCGCAATTCACGCACGCACAGCGTGCAATTCACTCCTATCTATCTTTCCGCAACTCGTGCATAGCACGAACTTCACTCAAGGCTATGCCTTGAACTTCACTGCGGATGCAACTTCACTTTCGCGCAAGCGAAAACTTCACCGCTATGCGCCGTAGGCTCCCCTAAGCAGAGCCACTTCTCTCATTTCTTCCGTCGACACCCATCTATCTCTACCACAACGCAACGAAGTTGCAATTCACGATACCCGAATGGGTATCAATTCACGCGCTTTGCGCAATTCACGCACGCACAGCGTGCAATTCACTCCTATCTATCTTTCCACAACTCGTGCATAGCACGAACTTCACTCAAGGCTATGCCTTGAACTTCACTGCGGATGCAACTTCACTTTCGCGTAAGCGAAAACTTCACCATTCCGCGCCGTCGGGCGCATAGCGTCCCCTTTTCTCTCCATACTATCCGTATGACTACGGAAGAGGTCAAAACCCAACTCAAATACGATTTCGGCGACAGCCTGGATCTCGTTCTTTTAGAGGACGTAGTCTTGGGGCACCCCGCCGTCTACGCCTATTTGGCGGGACTCACCGACCGCAACCTTTTGGAGCAGGGCTTATTGAAGCCTCTCGCCAAAGCCCCGACGGCCGAAATATCTCTCTCCGCCATAGGCGGTGCCGCCCATTCTTCGGCTTCGCCCACTTCGTTGGACGATATCACGTCCGCCGAACAGCGCATCGCCGAGGGCGAGGTGGTCTTATGGACGGGGGACGCCTTCTTTTCCTTCCTCTTGCCCCTTTTCGACAAGCGGTCGCCCGCCGAGCCGCCCACTTCGGCGGTCATCAAAGGCCCCCGCGAGGGCTTCGGCGAGGATATCGGGCAGAATATTTCCCTTCTTCGCCGCCGCGTCAAGGATAAGTCCTTGGTGGTGCGCAAGTTGACGGTGGGGCGGCTTACCCACACGGCGGTCGCCGTGTGTTTTCTTTCCACGGTGGCGGTTCCCGCGTTGGTGGACGAGGTGGTGCGCCGCATAGAGGCCATCGACATCGACGGCGTGGTGGATTCCGCTTACGTCGCCGAACTCATTTCCGACCACCACCACAGCATTTTCACACAGTATTCCTCGGCCGAGAAGCCCGACATCGTCACGGCCAAAATGTTAGAGGGCAGGGTGGCCGTCGTGGTGGACGGCTCGCCCATGGTCGTCACCTTGCCGTCCTTGCTCATCGAGGGGTTTCAGGACAGCGAGGACTACTATCGCGGCAACAAACGCACCTCGTTTCTGCGCGTCGTGCGCCTATTGGGCGTTATGCTCGCCGTGCTCTTGCCCGCCTTGTACGTCGCCGTTTTGGAGTATCACTATCAGGTGTTGCCCCTCAAATTTTTGGGGACGGTGCTCAACGCGGTCAGCGGCGTGCCCTTCCCTCCCACCATCGAGATGTTCGTGGTGCTTCTTTTGTTCGAGATACTCAACGAGGCCAGCGTGCGTATGCCCAAGTACGTGGGTATGGCGTTGTCCATCGTGGGTGCCATCGTCTTGGGCGAAACGGCGGTCAACGCGGGGCTTCTTTCCTCGCCCGCCGTATTGGTCATGGCGCTGTCCGCCATCGGCTTGTACACCACGCCCGAGCATATCGGCTCGCTGTCCCTTCTGCGCTTCGTCTATTTGGTCACGGCGGGTTTGTTCGGTTTTATCGGACTTATGGTGTCTACCTTGGTTACGGTTTGCTATCTCGTATCCCTTCGGGGCTTCGGCGCGGACTTTGTTTCGCCCATCGCGCCTTTCCGTCGTCGGGACGTCAAGGACAGCCTTTTCAAAGCGCCTTTGGACCGTATGACCACCCGTCCCGACAGCATTCCCACCATCAATCGCCGCCGTATGCGCAAGGGAGAATAATATGATGCTGGATAGACAATACAATCGTTTGGGTGGAGTAGAGGTCGGCGTTTTACTCATCATACTCTTGGCGGCCTTCCGCGTGTGTATGATGCCCGCCATGCTCGCCGACGTTTCGGGGGAGAGCGGCTTCTACGTTCTTCTTGCGGGGCTTTCGGTCGATCTCGTCGTCACGGGTGCGTCTTTGGCCGTCGCGGCACACGGGGGCGTTCGCCGTCTTTCCGTTCCTTCCGTCGTGCGGCGCGTGCTGTGCGCTTTGCTGTTCGCCTTTTTCCTCTTCAAAATCGCCTTGCGCACCTACGAGGTAGTGGATTATTGCACGGGCGAACTCTTCGACCATGCCACCCCCTTGTTGCTCACGGTGGTCTTGGTGCTCACCGCGGCCATTCTCGCCGCCAAGGGTTTTCGCGGGCTTGCCCGCACGTCTTTGACCTATCTCTTGTTGGTGGGGCTGTTGGCGCTATTGTCCGTGTTTTTCGTGTCCTTCAACGGCTACGGCTACAATTTGTGGCCCTTGCTTCGGCCCCGCAAGGTGGGCGAGGGCATTCTTCGATCTATGCTGTGGCTGGGCGACGGCGCCGTCTTTCTCTTCGCCGACGTTCGGCACGACGGCGTCAAAAAGGGGTATACGTGGGGGGCTATTGCTTTCCTTTTCGTGTTGGTGACGGCCGTTTTGTTCTACCTCGGGTTCATCTCCACCTACGGCTCGGCGGGGCGCTACGTGCGCTACGCCTTCGTGCGGTTGCTCACGGGCGGCGATCCCGAGCAGTTGGGCGCGGTGGATTGGCCCGTCGTGCTTATTTGGCTCACCGCCGTCCCCGTGCATCTCGGCGCTCTGTTCTATGCGCTCGTCTTTGCTCTTCGCGAGGCCGTCACCCCCGCCAAAGAGGGAGTTTCCTTCGTCTACTACGCGCTGGGCGCGGTGCTTTCCGTCCTTGCCTATCTCCTTCTCTTCCGCGACAAGGACGTTTTCCCCGCGCTTGCCGAGGCGCGCTGGCTTTCCTTCGTTTTAGTGGGCGTATTGTCCATCGTGGTCGGCGCGGCCCTTTTTGCCGTCGTTCTCGGGCGCCGCGTTCCCCCCGACGAGGGCGAGGGGGACTCGTCTTCGCGGCGTAGCGACCGCGCCCCCGCCGTTTCCCCGTCGGCGCAGGCGACCGTTCCCCCCGAGGAGTGTTAAACTATGAAAAAAACTACTTCGGACGTTCGCAATCGTCGTCTTACGATACTTCGTTGGGGCACCGTGCTATTGTGCCTCGTCGTGGTGGCGGTGTGCGGCTTCACCACCGAGAGCCTTTCCCTTTCACAGCGCGGCGTAGTCATCGGGTTGGGCATCGATTTGGCCGAAGAGGGCTACACGGTATCCGCCCAAATGTTGCAGGCGGGCGCGGGCAATTCTCCCGATTCCCCCGCCATGTACGAGGTGGTCGTGGGGCGGGGGGCCACCTTGCGCGAGGCCATGGCCGCCATCACCAAGAAGTCCAGCCTCTATCCGTCCTACGCCCATTGCAAGGTGCTGTTCGTGGGCGAAGGGCTTTTGAACGCCGCCCTCGATCCCATCATGAAGGAGTTTATGCAGAGCAACGACCTCGGCAACGTGCAGGTGGTGGCGGTCAAGGGTACGGCTTACTCGGCGGTCACGGCAGAGGTGGCCATTTTGCCCACCACTTCCGCCTATATGGAGCGCGACAATTTGCTCATCACCAAGTTCGGCGGCAGGCGTTTGGTCAGCCTCAAGGACTATTGTCAGCGGATGGACGGCGTCAGCGGCAACAAGTTTTTGCCCTACGCCGTTCCCGTCGCGGGGGAGAAGCCCACGGGCGGCGACGAGGCCTCCACCGACAAGCAATCGCCCGTACTCTACGATGTGCTCAACACGGCGGCATTCGACGCGGACGGCAAGGTGCATATCTACGGCAACGAGGTCACCGCCGCCGTGGGTTTGGTGGAGACCAAGGGCGGCCAATTCACCGCCCGCACCGAGGACGGCCGCTTCGTCACCGTGCAGATAGTCGGTGCCAAAAGGCGCAGGACGTACACCCCCGATACGGTACACGGCCGCTATTCCTACGAGGTCAAAGTGCTGGAGCAAAATCTTTCCGCGGACGAGCCTTCCGCTTCCGAGGTCGAGGCGTTGGTCGCCCGCCGTATGGACGAGGCGATGGGGGCGGCCTTTGCCGAATGCGCGGCGGACGGCGTGGATATTTTCAGCGTGTCCGGCCATCTCTACAAACGCTACGGCGTCGTCCTTCCCCTCTCCCGTTGCCATTGGCGGCGCAAAGTCTCGGTCAAATGCAAATAACCCGCCCGAGCCTTTAATTCGTGCGGGCGTAGCCTCGATTTACGCCCGCGCCGCGTACAATGCACGAAAAAACCAAATATTGCTTGATAAATCGTTCAAGTCACGATTTACGCCCGCGCCGCGTACAATGCACTCGTCTATTCCTGTCACGACTTGCGCTATGTGTAAGTTTCATTCACGCCTTTTGCGTGCCCGATTCCCGACGAACGTCGGATTTCTCCCGCTCGCGGTTCGCGCGGATTTCTCCCGTGCGACCGCACGGATTTATCCTTGCCGCAGGCAAGATTTTTCTTTCTCTTTATAGGCACGGCACGTTCCGCCCGCGCCTACAAAGGCAAAAAAGTTGACAATCCTCTTTCCGTGTGGTATCATATTGATACTACACTTATAGAGGTTATTATGGACGACAATTCCAACAAACCGCGTTACAACAATCGCAATCGCAGACGGCATGGCCCGCGCCCCAATGCGGCCGACGCCTATACGCCCCCCTACGATGCGGAGATATTGGCCAAACCCATCGACCAAATCGGGCTTTCCGACCAAACGCTCGCCGTTCTCACGGCGGGCAAGATCGCCACGGTAGGCGACGTCGTTCGCCGTCGCAGGGGCGATATGTTCCGCGTGCAGAGTTTCGGCAAGCGCCAGCTTGCGGACCTTTCGCGCTGCTTGTCCGCGTTGGGCGTGGACTTCCGCCCCGACGACAAGCCCGCGCAGAGCGACGAGTCTTCTGCCAAACCCCAACCGAACGACGGTCGTCGGCAGGACGCCGAGCGCAAGTCTTCCCGTCAGGGCGAGCGCAGTCAAGGACGCGACGAAAGGCGTGACGAGCGCTCCGACCGCAAGGGCAACGACCGTACGGGCGACCGCAATCGCCCCCAAGGTCAAAACGCCGAGGGCAATCGCAATCGCTCTCAAAACCAAAACGCCGAGGGCAATCGCAATCGTCCCCAAAACCAAAACGCCGAGGGCGACCGCAACGGCCGCAAGGACAAAAATAAGAACAAACGTCCCGACCAAAGACGGGATTATGACGACAATCTCACGTTGGACAAGGTGTTCCCCAAGCCCAAGATGGTGCGCCTTCCCCGCATCGAGCAGGAAACGGACGTGTACGTCAAGTTTCAGCGCGGCGGCAAGTGGGGCTTCAAAACCAAGGACGGCATCGAGGTCATTCCCCCCATCTACGACGAAGTGTTCAATTTCAAAGAGGACTTCGCCTGCGTAGAACGCAAGCAACTGTTCGGCTATATCAATCGGCAGAACGAGTTGGTCATTCCCTATCGCTACGTCTGTGCTTCCAGTTTTTCCGAGGGGTACGCGTGCGTTTCGGATGAGGAGAAGTGCGGCTACATCAACAAAGCGGGCGAGGTGGTCATTCCCTTCCGCTACGAGGCGGGCACCGCCGTCACCAACGGCTTGGCGCACGTCAAGTTGGACGGCAAGTGGGGCACCCTCAACGTCGCCACCGACACCATCAGTTGGGCCTGATTCCCCCCATACGTCATACGAAAAACGCGGCCATCTCTTTTGGATTGCCGCGTTTTTTATCGGATAGTTTGATACTTTTCGTTTCCCTCCCGCCGATAGGCTGACGTTGCGCCTAAAGGGCAATAGACCGAGGAATTCCCTAAGCAGAACCACCCCAACGTCATTCCGAGTTTATCGAGGAATCCCCTAAGTAGAGCCTCGTCCCCTTTTTCCTCGCCATCTTATCTACCACAATGCAACGAGGTCGCAATTTACGCCGCTACAAGGCGGCAATTCACGCGGGCGTAACTTCAATTCACGCACGCCCGGCGTGCAATTCACTTCGTAATCTGTGATTACAATTCTATCTTCACTTCGTTTCCTTCTCTCCGTAGTCTCGCGTTGAACACCGCCTTCACGGCTTTTTCCATTGTGTCCACGTCTTTTTCGCACGCAGTCTCCACGGCCGAGTGCATCGCCAGTTGTGCGATTCCCACGTCCACCGTATCCATCAGCAGGTTTCGCGCCGATATGTTCCCCAACGTGGAGCCGCAAGGTATATCCGAGCGGTTATAGTAGTCTTGGTAGGGAATGCCGCTCATGTCCATTATGCGCTTGAACATACCCGCCGACAGCCCTTCCGTCGCGTAATTGACGTGATGCTTCACCACCACGCCGCCGCCCAGCACCGGCCCGTCTACCACGTCGCTTTTCTCGGGATGCGCGGGGTGCACGGCGTGCCCGTTGTCGATAGACAAGGCCAATCCGTCCGTCATCGCCTTTTGCGCGTTTTTGTGTCCCGCCGCTTCGACGATTTTCTCTACGAACGCCTTTAGGTACGCGGATGCTGCGCCCCGTTTGGTGCCCGAGCCTATCTCTTCGTTGTCGAAGGCCGCCGCCACGGAGATTCCCTTCGGTTCCGCCTCTATCAAGGCCCGCACGCTCGCGTACACCGAGGTCAGGTTATCCAGCCGCGGCGAGGACAGATATTCCCCTTTCGCGCCCGACGCAAAGGGTTCCACGTCCGCCACCACGTAGAGGTCCGCGTCCAATACTTTCTCGCCCTCGGCCACCCAATCGTACACGTTTTCGACGTCGCCTACGAGGGGCAGCATATCCGTCTGCACGTTGAGGCTCAAATCGTTGTGGTCGGGGTTGTGATGGATGCACAAGGACGGTATCACCACCGTTTGCTTACTCACCACCAACTTCGCTTCCACGCCCGTCGCGGTCTCCACGACCACGCGCCCCGCCACTCGTAGGGGCACGTCCAGCATACTGTACAGCAAGCCGCCGCCGTACTTTTCCACGTTGATGCGGTAGCCTTCCTTCGAGGGCACGGTCGCCGCGGTTTTGACTTTCAGCGCGGGGGAGTCGGTATGGCTTTCCGCCAGCGTCACTTGCGCGTCCTCGCCCACTTTGAAGGCGACGAGGGTAGTCCCGCCCCAGACGGCGTAGCCCTTATCTCCCGCATGGAGCGCGGGCAATTCTTCCGCCGTCACTTTGCGGAATCCCGCTTCTTCGAGCATTTTCCCCGCGTTTTCCACGGCGTGATAGGCGGTGTACGATCGTTGCAAAAATTGTTTCAAAGTCATCTCATCCTCTCTTTTCGTCGCGTTTGCGGGCAATATCGAGCCCGACATCGACGATTTTCGTCCGACAATCTTTCTTGATTATACCATACTTCGCCCAAAAAGCAAGCCGCGGCTTGCAAAAATACGCGTTTTCCTCGCGTTCGTCCGCCGCCCGTCGTTCCGTTCGCCGTTCGCGTCCATTTGTCCCTATTGAATTCTTTGCCGCAAATGAAGTTTCAAAAAATTTTAAGTATTGACACGCGACTCATACTATGGTATAATTAATCAACAAAACCAAACGGATGGTATCACAATGGAAATAACCGATGTACGTATTCGACTGGCAAAACCAGACGGTGGCAAGTTGAAAGCAGTGGCTTCCATTACGATCGACGGCAGTTTCGCAATTCATGACATCAAGATAATCGAGGGTAATGCAGGTCCGTTTATAGCTATGCCCAGTAGGAAAACCCCTGACGGTGAGTTCAAAGATATTGCTCACCCCATCAACGCCGACGTGCGCTCTCTCGTGTCCGAGCGCATTTTGGCCGAGTATCAAAAGGCGTTAGACTCTATCCGATAACTTTTACGCATTACTTTTGTTCTGACGCGACCAATTCTTTCGCGAACGCATCCACGTTTCCGGCCCCCACGAAGAGGATAGCGCCGTAGTATTTTTGCGGCAATCGCGCGAGTAATTTCCGCGTTTCTCCCCAATCGGCATAGATTTTATTTGGTGTTTTCAGCGCGTCGAAGAGGTTTTTGTCCACCTCTTCGTTTTTCGTTTCCCGCGCACCGAAGGTAGGCAGCAAATACACTTGATCCGCGTCGAAGCAGGTCGCGAATTCGTCCATGAGCGCCCGCGTCCTACTGTACGTATGCGGCTCGAACACCACGGCCACCGTGCCGAAGTGCGCCCGCGCTTCCTTGGTCAACGCGGATATTTCGGTCGGGTGGTGGGCATAATCACTCACGACGGGCATTCCCTTCCATTCGCCCACCGTCTGCTGTCGCCGTTCCGCCCCGCGGAATGCGGACAGCCCTCGTCCTATCGCGTCGGGCGCTATCCCCAGTTCGAGCGCCGCCGCCACCGCGTAGGCGGCGTTTTTCAGGTTGAACCCGCCCCACACGCCCAAGGATAGCGGTATCTGCAGATTTCCGCACGTGCACAGATATTCGTTGGGCTTTTTCCCCGACGGTCGTATGTCGATATGCGCATACGCCGATATGTTCGTATGTGCATTCGTGCGTGCGCTCGCCTCGTTTACCTCTTTGCGCAGTTCTTCGTCCTCGGTTATCAATTTGCCGCATTGCGTCCCGAACGTCGCAAATGCACGGTACACGTCCCCCGGGTTTTCGTAACAATCGGGGTGATCGTACTCCACGTTCGTCACCACGCCCACCGTGGGGCGCAAGGTCAGGAAATGGCGTTTATATTCGCACGCCTCGGTCAAAAACACGTCGTTCCCCTCAATGATGGCGCCGCTTCTTTCGCCCGCGAGTTTTCCTCCGATATGCGCCGTAAAGGGCACGCCCGCCGAGCGCAGTATGCACGCCAGCATTCCCGTCACCGTGGTCTTTCCGTGCGTTCCCGCCACGGCTATGACGGTGGGGTATAGGGCGGCTATCTCGCCCAGCAGTTCGCTTCTTTCTATCTGTCGCTTGGCGACCGCCCTTTCGGGGTCGTCCTCTTTCACCGCCGAGGTATATACCAACGTGTCCGCGCGTGCAGCAACGTCTTCGCGGTGTCCCACCGCTACGTCGAATCCCTCTTCCCGTAGCGCCCGCAAGGTAGGCCCGTCCGTTCTATCGGAGCCGCTCACTATTGCGCCCCGACTTCGGCATATCCGCATCAATGCGCTCATGCTCACGCCGCCCGCGCCCACGAAATGCAGTCGCTTATTCTCGTATGCAAATCCCATATCTACGGTATATGCTACGGGACGGCAAGGTGTTATTCGTTTTTATCCGTCGCGTACAAATAGCGTATCGCCCTATCTTTCGCGCCTTGCGGCAACACCTTGCACAAAGCGTACGTCGCACCGTTTTCCCACCCCACGGGGTAGTACAATCCCGTACCGCCGTCGATATGTTTCTTCATCAATTCGGCGCATTTTTCGGGCGTCATGCCCGTTTGTTCCATCTTTCCCAGGGTATAGGCGGCCTTTTTCGCTTCGGCGTAGTATTTGCCGCAGTCTTCCTCCCCGTAGGCTTTCCGCTTGAAACTGAATCCCGTTGCCGTGCCCCCGGGCAGAACCACCGTTACCCACACGCCGTAGGGTTTGGCTTCTTCGGCCAGCACGGCCGCAAACGCGTTCAGGGCGGCTTTCGTCGCCGAGTAATGCGCGTCGAAGGGTATGGGCGCCACCGCCGCCATACTGCCCACCGCGACGATTTTGCCCTTCACTTGTTCGAGATGGGGCAGCAACGCCTGCGCCATTCGCACGAACCCGAAGTAGTTGACTTCCCACAGATAGCGCATATCCTCGTCTTTCGTATATTCGGCGGGCGCGCATATACTCGTTCCCGCCGAGTAGACGAATGTATGCGGCAGTTTGTCGCGTTCGGTCAGGTAGCGTAGAGCCGCTTGTCGTTGCGCTTCGTCCGCCACGTCCGCGCGATAGGACGTCACGCCCGCCACGGGACAATCCCGCCTTGCTATGCAGCACACTTCGTTCCCCTCTTCGAGGTAGGCCTTGGCGAGTTCCAAACCTATGCCGTCGGACGCGCCCACGATCAAAATTCTGCTCATTTATCTCCTCCTTGTTTCGCAAATACGCGCATAATAGCCGCCGCCACCGCTTCCACCGCTTCGGCGTTTTTTTTGACTATATCCTCTCTCGTCACGCACAACGCGCTTTCCCACGGGTTGACGAAACTCAACGTAGGCACGCCGAGGTACCACGTAGGCACGCCCATCGACTCTTTGTCGATTCCCTTTTTCGGTCTACCCACGCCGCCCCCGGGGGTCAGCCCAGCGTCGGACAGTTCTACGGTGTCCATCAGGTATTTGGGATTTTTGCACACCAACGCGTCCACCGCCAGCACGAGGTCGGGTTTCCACAGGTCGGCTATCGCCCGCAGGGTATCCGCCGACTCCAGCCCCGTCTGTTCTTTCACCATGGGGCAAAAGGTCGCCAAACGCTCGCTTGGTATCGTTTTGTCCGCCACGTCCCACCCGAATCTGTCACACAAAAGGTTTCGGTTGCCCAAGCCCGCCACCAGGACGCGCCCCTTTTTCAGGCGGTTTTCGCGGCGCAGTAGGTCGAGCGCGTGTTCGATGCCCCGCACCGCGTCCTCGCCCCATTTCGCTCCGTTCATTGTCAAGGTCAGGTATCGTCCTTTGGGGCGCAGGCCCCCGTCTTCCACGTCGTGCCTCGTCATTTCCACCGCGCCCGACAGGCGCACCCGTTCCCCTTTTACCCCCGCCGTTTCGAGGGCTTCCAACGCCAATTCTCTTCGTTCGTTCATAAGGGTAGTATGTTCCCGCCGCCCGCTTTTATGTCCCGCCGAGGCGACTATGGCCTTTTCGGGCGGCGCCGTCCCCGTTCCGCCGAGGATTTTAAGGGACTTTCCCCAAATTAATTTCAAATAATGGGTACAAAATGTTTGCATAACCGCCCGACTTATGGTAGAATACACATTGAAATAACACACAAAGAGGTAATTATCGTGGCAAATATCAAATCGCAAAAGAAGCGTATCGAAGTTTCTCGCAAAGAGAATGAGAAGAACACCGCTATCCGTTCCCGCGTCAAGAACGCCGTCAAGAAGTTCAACGCCGCCGTCGAAGCGGGCGACCTCGCTTTGGCCGAGAAGTTGTTCCCCGAGACCGTGTCCATCATCGACGAAGCGCAAGCCGAGGGCGTTTTGCACGCCAACACCGCGGCCCGCAAGGTAGCGACCATCTCCCGCACGCTCGATCGTCTCAAAGCGTCCAAGTAATTTTCAATCGGCATGTTTCAAAGTTTGAGAATGTTTCCCAACGCTCTCAAACTTTTTTTGCACTCATTTTCGCGCCTTTCCGCGTTGCGCAATACCGAGCGGCCCCCGTTTATTCTTTCGCTACGCGCGTATGCGCGCGCAACCTAATGATTTGCTCGGCCCATACCGCTTGCATTTACGCGCGCGTTATGATATGATGAATGCGTGAAACGGCTCTTCCCCTACCTACGTCCCTATCGCGCGCAAGCGATTTTGGCACCTTTGTTCAAATTGGCAGAGGCGATTTTTGAGTTGCTCGTGCCCCTTCTCGTGGCCGACGTCATCGACAAAGGCATTCCGTCGGGTGACGCGCGCTATATTTTGGGCAGGGTAGGGCTCATGGTGGCGCTTGCCGCCGCAGGGCTCGCCTTTTCTCTCTCCGCGCAGTATTTCGCGGCCAAGACGGCCGTCGGCGTGGCCAAATCCCTTCGTCAAAACCTTTTCCGTCACGTCCAAAGCCTTTCCTTCGCCGAGTTGGACGAGTTGGGCGCGGCCAACGTGGTCAACCGCTTCAATTCGGATTGCCAAGAGGTGCAGAACGGCGTCAACATGACCTTGCGCCTTTTGCTCCGTTCTCCCTTCATCGTGTTCGGCGCGATGATCGCCGCTTTCACGGTGGATTCGTCGGCGTGGCTTTTCGCCGTGCTCATTCCCGTTCTCACGGTCGTGGTGGTCGCGGTCACTTTGTCCACGGTGCCCCTATACAAGTTGTCGCGGCAGCGGTTGGACGCCGTTACCGAGGCCGTTCGGGAGAATTTGACGGGGCGGCGCGTGGTGCGCGCGTTCGCGGCCGAGCATAGCGAAGTGGCGCGGTTCGAGGTCTTGCACCGCAATCTCACCTATGTCGAACGCCGCGCGGGCAGGGTGGCGGCTTTGCTCAACCCCCTCACCTACGTCGTCGTCAACGGCGCGGTCATCGCGCTCGTCTACGTGGGCGCTTTGCGCATTCATCGCGGTGCGCTTTCCACGGGACAACTGGTCGCCATGTACAACTATATGACGCAGATATTGGTGGAACTTCTCAAACTCACGGACTTGGTCGTTCTGCTCACCCGCGCCATTGCTTCGGGGCGTCGCTTGGCCGAGACCTTCGACGTCACTTCGTCGCAGACCTTCCCCGACGTCATGCCCGAGGCGGTCTCCACGCCCTACGCCGTCCGCTTCGAGGACGTGCGTATGCGCTACGCCGAGGGCAGTATGCCCGCCGTGGACGGCGTCAGTCTGGATCTGCCCTATGGGCAAACCTTGGGAATCATCGGCGCCACGGGCTCGGGCAAGAGCAGTTTGGTCGGGCTTATTCCCCGCTTCTACGACTTCCAAGAGGGGCGCGTATTGCTTGCGGGCGTAGACGTTCGCGCCTATCCCAAAGAGGCCTTGCGCCGCGCCGTTGCGGTGGTCATGCAACACTCCGTTATGTTTACGGGCACCCTTCGTGACAATCTCACGTTGGGCAATCCCGCCGCCACCGACGAGGAGATCATGCACGCGGTCGAGTTGGCGCAGGCTGCGGACGTCGTCGCCGCCAAGGGCGGATTGGACGCCGAGGTGGCCGAGGGCGGGCGCAATCTTTCGGGCGGGCAACGCCAGCGCATTGCCATCGCCCGCGCTTTGCTCACGCACCCCACCGTGCTGGTTTTGGACGATAGCAGTTCGGCTCTGGACAATTTGACGGACGCCAAGTTGCGCGCGGCGCTCAAAAAAGAGGGCATGACTGTCATCACGGTTTCCCAGCGCGTCAGCGCGGTTTCGCACGCCGACGCCATCGCCGTTATGGACGAGGGCAAGATCATCGCCACGGGTACGCACGACGAGTTGATGGCTTCGTGCGCGGTCTATCGGGAGATTGACGAACTCCAAAAGGGGGGTACGCTATGAGGTTTTTGCGTCATTACCTACGTGCCCAATGGGGTTTGCTCGCTTTGGGGCTCGCGCTCACCGCGCTCAACGTCGCGGCCACTTTGGGCGTGCCCATTCTCATCGGTCGCGCCATAGACGGCATGGTCGTGGGCGCGGTCGATTTCCCGCGGCTCTATCGGCACCTTTCTATGATGGCGGTGCTCGTCGCGGTCGCCGCCTCCGCCCAATGGGGCGCCAAGGTCCTCTACAACCGCGCCACCTATCTCATCGCCTATCGTATGCGCGTGGATCTTTTGACGAACTTGCAGCGTTTGCCCTTGTCCTACTTGGACGGTCAGCCCACCGGGCGCACGTTGGGCAAAGTGATCGCGGACGTCGAGACCGTTACGGACGGCTTGTTGCTCGGTTTTTCCCAACTCTTTTCGGGGCTTGCCACCATCTTGGGCACGTTGGTCATTCTCTTCGTCATCAATTGGGTGGTCGCCTTGGTCGTGCTGTTCGTCACGCCCTTGTCCTTGTTCGTCTCCCGCGCCATTTCCCGTCACACGCACGCTCGTTTCGCCCGTGCCGCCGCCATTCGCGCGGACGAGATGGCCGTGGTAGAGGAGTCGGTCTCGTGTCAAAAGACGGTGCAGGCCTATTCGGCGGAGAGGGGCAGACAGGCCGCGTTCGACGCGGTCAACGAGCGCTACGCCGCCGAGAGCGAAAAGGCGGTTTTCTATTCTTCCCTCACCAATCCCATGACGCGTTTCGTCAACGCGGTGGTCTACGCCGCGGTTGCCGCGGTCGGTGCGCTTTCGGCTGCGGGCGTTTTGGGCGTGGGCGAAGCGTTGACGGTAGGCTCGCTCACCGTGCTTCTTTCCTACGCCAATCAATACACCAAGCCGTTCAACGAGATTTCGGGCGTCATCACCGAGTTGCAGAACGCCTTGGTCTGTCTCAAACGCGTGGCCGAGCTTGCGGCCTTGCCGCCCGAAGAGGACGAGGGGACTATGTCCCTTCCCGCCGAGGTCAGTCGCGTGCGCCTTTCGCACGTGGCGTTCAGCTACGACAAAGCCAAGCCCCTCTTGCGTGATATCGACGTGGCGGTGTACAAAGGTATGCGCGTGGCCATCGTGGGCACGACGGGTTGCGGCAAGACCACCCTCATCAACCTCATCATGCGGTTCTACGAGGTGGACGCGGGCGTCGTCGCGGTAGAGGATATCCCCGTAGGGGATTTGCCCCGTCGGCACCTTCGCCGCAATATCGGCATGGTGTTGCAGGACGTTTGGGTACGGCACGCCTCGGTGTTGGACAACCTGCGCATAGGCGCGCCCGAGGCCACGCTCTCCGAGGTGGAAGCGGCCGCCCGTCAAACGCACGCGCACTCCTTCATTTCGCGCTTGCCCCGGGGCTACGACACCGTCATTTCGGACGACGGCAGTTTGTCGGTAGGGCAGTTACAACTCCTTTGCGTCACCCGCGTACTGCTCACCAATCCTTCTTTGCTCATTCTGGACGAAGCCACGTCCAATATCGACGTGCGCACCGAGCAGGCGGTCAATCACGCCTTCGACGTGCTCATGCGGGGCAAGACCAGTTTCGTGGTCGCGCACCGCTTGTCCACCATCAAGAGCGCCGACCTCATTTTGGTCATGAACGCGGGGCGGATAGAGGAGCGCGGCACGCACGACGAACTCATGGCATTGGGCGGGCTGTACTATCGGCTCTACCGAGGCGTAGAGGCGTAGCCGCACGATGAACGCTCCCGACTCCGTGCTCGTCCAAGAATATCGCCGTCGCGGCTTGGTGTACTACACCCCCGCCGAGGAGACCTTGCACGTCGCCACGCATTTGGCGGGCGTCGTCGCGGCTTTGGTGCTGTTTGCTTTGATGGTCGTTCGCGCCCGCACGACGGCTTCGCTGTTAACGGCCTCGCTGTCTCCTTTTTTGTTGGGCGTGCAGTACGCCGTTTCGGTGGCCTATCACGCCGCCGAGGACCTCGAGCGCAAGCGCGTTTGGCGCACGCTGGACTATCCAGCCGTCAGCCTCAACGTCTTGGCGTGCGGCTCGGCGTTCAGCCTTCTATACCATAGGGCGTACGGCTATGCGGCGTTCGCCGTTTGCTTCGTGTTGGTCGCAGTTACCCTCGTTTTGTGCTTGCGGCGTTTCGACCGTTTCAAACGGTTTGCCGTCGTCACGGCCTTCGTCGTGGGCGCGTTGATGTTCGGCTCCTTCCTCTCCGCCTACTTCTCTCCCACGGGCGTCGTGCGCCGATATCCCGTCGTGTGGTTGCACCTTGCGGGGCTTTCGTCCTCGTTGGCGGGGGCGGCGCTCTTTGGGGTCAAACGCCGCTTCGCGCATGCGGTGTTTCACGTTTTCGTCTTGGTCGGGCCCGTGCTGTGTATGGTCGGCAACTTGTTGCAGTTGACCTGAATGCACACCCCACGTATATAGGATATTCGAGCCATTCAGGCTCATGGCGGCATTCGCCGATAGGAGAAACTTATGCAGACTACTTTTATTTCCACTTCCCCCACGGGCATATCCCTCTACGAACTGTCCAACGCGCGCGGTATGCGCGTTCGCGTCGTCAACTACGGTGCGCGCCTTTTCTCTATGCACGTGCCCACCCGTTCGGGCGACTTCGTGGACGTCTTGGCGGGCTTCGATACGCCCGACGAGTTCAGGGGGGACAATCCCTATTTCAACGCGCTCGTAGGCCGCGTGGCCAACCGCATCGCCCGCGGGCGTTTCACCTTGGACGGACGGACTTATTGTCTTGCCCACAACGACGGGCCGAACCACCTTCACGGCGGATTGGAGGGCTTCGATCGCAAGCTTTGGACGGTCGTGGAGGCCGAGGGCGGCCATATTACCATGCGTTACGTGTCCCCCGATGGCGAAGAGGGCTATCCCGGCACGCTCGCCGTCACCGTCACCTACACGCTTGACGAGTCCAACGCCCTATCGTTGGACTACGAGGCCACGGCGGATAGGGCCACTCCCGTCAATCTCACCAATCACGCCTACTTCAATCTGGACGGCGATTTTCGTTCGGTTCTTTCCCACGAGGTTTCCATTGCGGCCGACCGCGTCATCGCAGCGGACGACCTGCTCATTCCCACGGGCGAACTCACGCCCGTAGCGGGCACTTTGTACGACTTCCGCACCCCGCACGCCGTGGGCGCGTATCTCACGCCTGCCCATCCCCCCGTCATAGGCAAAGGCGGGTATGATATCGGGTACGTCTTGCTGCCGCACGCCGTTTCCACCCCCGTCGCCACGGCCTATTCCGCCCGCACGGGCATTCGCATGACCGTCTACACCGACCGCCCCGTCTTGCAGTTTTATACGGGCAACTTCTTGGACGGCACCGTCGTAGGCAAGCATTCTTATCCCTATCAATCGGCATTTTGCATGGAAACGCAGGGCTATTCGGACGCGCCCAATCAGCCCCATTTCCCCTCGGTTACGCTCCCTGCGGGCGAGACCTACCGCGCTCATACTTCGTACGTATTTTCGGTGGACTGAACCGCCAAACCGAGCGCCCCGTGCGCGAGTTATCGTTCGACCGAACGGAATCGTATTTGAGCGAAGCGAATTATCATTCGCGCGTAGCGCGTCATTTTCTCCCGCCAAACGTTTGAAAAACGGTCGGCCTATGTAGTATAATGGATATATCAAGTACCCGCCGAGGCGGGTAAGAGGTGGATTATGACCCTTATTCCCAAAGATTATCAATCCGTTCTAAGCGTTTATCGCACCCAAATGGCCATCGGTACGCTCAAGAAGTTGGTCGAGACAATGCTCGGTGACAAACTCAACCTCAAGCGCGTGTCCGCCCCCTTGTTCGTGGATGCGGGCAGCGGTCTCAACGACGACCTCAACGGCGTGGAGCGCCCCGTCTCTTTCGACACCCTGCACCAAGGCGGCAGTCTTCAAATCGTGCACAGCCTCGCCAAGTGGAAGCGTTTGGCGTTGTATCGCTACAATTTCAGCGTAGGGGAGGGGCTATATACGGACATGAACGCCATTCGCCGCGACGAGGAATGCGACAATCTCCATTCCATCTACGTGGACCAATGGGATTGGGAGAAGGTCATATCCGCCCACGACCGCACCGAGGCGTTCCTTCGTCAGACCGTGCAGTCCATCGTGGACGCCATCGCCGAGGCCGACCACATTCTCTTGTCCCTCTTCCCCGAGTTGACCTATCGTTTCCCGCGCGAGATCACCTTTGTCACCGCCGAGGAGTTGGAGGTGACCTATCCCGACCTTACGCCCAAGGAGCGCGAGAACGCGTTTTGCCGTTTGCATCCCTTGGTTTTCCTTATGCACATCGGCGGCAAATTGCCTTCGGGCGCCCGCCACGACGGCCGCGCGCCCGACTATGACGATTGGACGCTCAACGGGGACATCTTGGTCTACAATCCCCTCTTGGATATGGCGTTCGAGATCTCCTCTATGGGCATTCGCGTAGACAAAGCCGCTTTGCTTCGTCAGCTTGCCGAGGCAGGCTGTGAGGAGCGCGCCGAGTTGTATTTCCACCGCCTTTTGTTGGACGGCACCTTGCCTTTGACGGTAGGCGGCGGCATCGGTCAATCCCGTTTGTGTATGTTGTTGCTCGAGAAGGCGCACATCGGCGAGGTACAGGTCTCCTATTGGGACGAAGCCACGCGCGAGGAGTGCCGTCGGGGCAATATTTTCCTGCTTTGATGCAGTCCATCGTCACCCCACTTCTCCAATGGTACGCCGCCGCCAAGCGCGATTTGCCTTGGCGCGGTTCTCCCACGCCCTACGGCGTATGGATCAGCGAGATCATGCTCCAACAGACGCGCGTCTCTGCGGTCAAGGACTACTACGTCCGTTGGATGGCGGCTTTGCCCACCGTGGCAGACCTCGCGGCGGCGCCGTCCGACCTTTTGCACAAGTTGTGGGAGGGGTTGGGCTACTATAACCGCGTCGCCAATCTCCAACGCGCCGCGCGCCAAATTATGAACGATTTTGGGGGCGAATTGCCCCATACGGTCGAGGGTTTACGCTCCCTTGCGGGCATAGGCGACTACACGGCGGGAGCCATCGCTTCCATCGCCTACGGCTTGCCCGTTCCCGCCGTGGACGGCAACGTGTTGCGCGTGTTGGCGCGCCTGACCGACGACCGCACCGACGTTCTTTCGCCCGAGGCGAAGCGTAGGGCGACCGCGTTGCTCGCGCCCCTCATTCCGCGCGACCGTGCTTCGGATTTCACGCAGGCCATGTTCGAGTTGGGGGCGTTGGTGTGTCTTCCCCGCCGCCCCGATTGTATCGCCTGCCCCCTTCGGGCGCAATGCGCGGCCTACGCCGCGGGCACCCAAGATGAGTTGCCTGTCCGCGTGGTCAAGACGCGCCGCCGCACGGTGGACGTCACCGTCCTCGTGTTGTCCACCCCTTCTGGCTACGTCGTCACCCGTCCCCGCGACAAGGGCTTGCTGTCGGGGCTGTATGGTCTTCCGTTCGTCGAGGCGCGGCTTTCCCCCGAGGACGTTCCCGCCGCCGCCACCGAATGGGGCGTATTTGCCACCCACGTCACCCCTCTTCCCGATGCCACGCACGTCTTCACTCACGTCACTTGGCGTTTGTCGGGCTACCTCGTCGGGTGCACCGTGGACGCGCTTCCCGAGGGCTGTATGCTCGCCACCGCCGAGGACGTCCGCGACCGCTTGGCCCTTCCCACGGCCTTCGCCGCCTACCGTCCACTGACCTAACCCCCTTCCCTCGGCCTCGCCACCGTCGAGGATGTCCGCGACCGACAGGCTCTTTCCACGGCCTCGTCGCCCGTCACCCGTGCTTGACCTAACCCCCTTCCCTCGGCCTCGTCACCGTCGAGGATGCCCGCGACCGACAGGCTCTTTCCACGGCCTCGTCGCCCGTCACCCGTACTTGACCTAACCCCCTTCTCTCGACCTCGCCACCGTCGAGGATGTCCGCGACCGACAGGCTCTTTCCACGGCCTCGTCGCCCGTCACCCGTACTTGACCGAAGTCGTTTCTTTCCGACATCACCCAATGCGGCTCGCCCTTCGTTTTGCCGCGCCCAACCGCCCGTACCCCACGGGTTTCCCCTCTATCTAACTATGAAGCATTCCGATTCTATGAAAATCATCGCCCACATCCGCACCGATTTTCCCGACAAATTCGGCGTCCCCCGCCAAAGCGGTCTCGTTCCGCTTCGGGGTCGCGTCGTGTTTCTGCCCCCGTACGATACGCCCGACGCCTTCCGCGGGTTGGAGGGCTATTCGCATATATGGGTGCTGTGGCGCTTCGACGGCTTCGACGCCGACGCGTTTTCTCCCACCGTTCGTCCCCCTCGTTTGGGCGGCAATCGCCGCATGGGTGTATTCGCCACACGCAGTCCCCATCGTCCCAATCCCATAGGGTTGAGCGTATTGCGTTTGGTGGACGTTTTGCGCACTGACCACGGCGTCGAACTTTTGGTCGAGGGCGTGGATATGGTGGACGGCACCGCCGTCTACGACGTCAAGCCCTACCTGCCGCAGGTGGACAGGGTAGAGGATGCCGCGGGCGGTTTCTCCGCCGACTGTTTGGCCGATCCGCTTTCCGTGCGTTTCGCCGACGGCCTCGCCGTCCCGCCCGACCTTGCCGCCGCCCTCGTTCCCTTGCTTGCCGCCGATCCCCGTCCCCACTACCACGAGGATGGCCGCGTCTACGGTATGCGCTACGCTTCCTACGAGATCAAATTCACCGTCGCCGACCACCTTGCCACCGTCCTCTCCGTCGAGCCGGCAGAATGACCTCGTCATTAGCGACCTGAAGCGCGAAAAAGCAAGAATATAAATCAAGAATAAACAGGAAGAATAAACAGGAAGAATAAAAGGGAAGAATAAAAGGGAAGAATAAAAGGGAAGAATAAAAGGGAAGAATAAACAAGAATAATAATAGGAAGAGTAAAAAGGAAAAATAAAAAATGGGTTGCCATCGACAACCCATTTTTTTGTAATTATAATTGATTTCACCCTCGGCATCGTGCGATAGGGAGAGCGAAACGGGATGAAGGAGTGAGTGTTCAAGGGTGCGAGTGGAGTACCCAATGGTCTCCGCGTACATGGTATGACCGAGAGCCCGAGCAGCTTGCTCAGTCGCCCGTTTTGCCTCCCTATCACACGATTCCCTGCGCCATCATCGCGTCGGCCACCTTCAAGAAGCCCGCGATATTCGCGCCCGCCACGAGGTTGTATCCGAAGCCGTACTCTTCGCTCGCCTTTTGGCACGCGGTATGGATATTGACCATGATACCTTGCAGTTTATCCAGCACTTCTTCCTTGCTCCAGCTGTAGCGCATACTGTTTTGGCTCATCTCCAACGCGCTGGTAGCCACGCCGCCCGCATTCGCGGCCTTTGCCGGCGCGAACAGCACGCCCGCTTTGAGGAACGCGTCGATAGCCTCGAGGGTAGAGGGCATATTGGCGCCTTCGCCCACGGCCTTCACGCCGTTCGCGATCAAAGCCTTCGCGCTGTCGAGGTCGATCTCGTTTTGGGTAGCGCAGGGCAGGGCGACGTCGCACTTCGTCTTCCACACGTTCTTGCAGCCCTCGGTATAGGTTGCGCCCGCCACCTGGTCGGCGTACTCCTTGATACGGCCGCGGCGACCCAACTTGATTTCCTTCACGACGTTCAACTTGATGCCGTCGGGGTCGTACACGAATCCGTTGCTATCCGACATAGTCACGACCTTCGCGCCCAACTGTTGCGCCTTCTCGCATGCGAAGATAGCCACGTTGCCCGAGCCGGAGATACACACGGTCTTGCCGTTGATGCTCTGTCCGTTCACGCGCAGCATCTCCTGCACGTAAAACAAGAGTCCGTACCCCGTCGCCTCGGTGCGCCCGAGGCTGCCGCCGTAGGACAAACCCTTGCCCGTCAGCACGCCGTTCTCGCTCTGCGCCTTGATGCGCTTATATTGTCCGAAGAGGTAGCCGATTTCTCTGCCGCCCACGCCGATATCGCCCGCGGGCACGTCCGCGTCGGGGCCGATATGCCGATACAACTCGGTCATAAAGCTTTGGCAGAAGCGCATCACTTCCGCGTCCGACTTGCCCTTGGGGTCGAAGTTACTGCCGCCCTTGCCGCCGCCGATAGGCAACGAAGTCAGGCTGTTTTTGAGAATTTGCTCGAGGCCCAAGAACTTGAGGATAGACAAGTTGACGCTGGGGTGGAACCTAAGTCCGCCCTTATAGGGGCCGATGGCCGAATTGAATTGCACGCGGTAGCCCTTATTGACCTGCACCTGGCCCTTATCGTCCACCCAGGGCACGCGGAACTCGACGATACGCTCGGGCTCCACGAAGCGCTCCAAAAGCCCCGCTTTTTCATATTCGGGGTGCGCGTCGAAGACGGGCGCCAAGGTAAACAGAATTTCCTGTGCCGCCTGCAAGAACTCGGGCTCGTTGGGGTTGTCTTTTTTGAGTTGTTCAAACACTTTTTCAACGTATTTCATAGTTGTACCTCACAACAAATAGGATATTTCAATTTTATCACTTTGTTTCCCCCCGACGCAACCATCTTTGCGGGTTCGCTCCAAACTTCTCAAAAAAATTGCGAAACGCGCCTATAATCAACGGTTATATCCCTTTTGCTCTTTGCCTCGCCGTTTGGCGCGAATTATTATTCGCTTTTTGTCCACAACGCACGAGAGGTGCAATTCACGCCGTCCCGCACCGTCATGTTGAGCCACAATGGCGTTTGCCATTGTGTGTCGAAACATCCCATCGGCAGAGGCACTTCCCCCTCATATAAATATTGCGCGCGTAAATACACGCGCCCTCGCCCGCACGCACAGCGTGCAATTCACCCACGCCTTTGCGTGCCGTACAATAAATATACGCGCGCCCTCCCGCACGCGCCCACGCGCGATATCTCGCCTTTGCCTTTGGCAACTGTCTCGCACCGCGAAGCGGTATTTTCATTCGTCGCTTTGCGGCGCCCACATCCCGACGAATGTCGGATTTCACCCGCTCGCGGTCCGAGCGGATTTCACCCGTGCCTTGGCACGGATTTCTCCCGATGCTGTGCCTCGGCTTTCTCTTTCCCTCGCCTTAGCATTTGCTCCCTCCGCCATTAACAAACATAAACTCCGCCTCACCTTTATTAAGAAATCATTAAAAATCACTCTTCTTTTCAAAAAGGGTATTGACATTGTTTTGTGTATAAAATATACTGCTATTGTGAAAAGCAGGTGAAATACGCCGCAAGGTTTTGCGTCGCCGCCTGCCAATTACCGTGTCTACCCGCCGCAACGCAACGAACGTTGCAATTCACGGCGATAGCCGATTCACCGACGCGACGCGTCTCCTCGGATTAAACTACGCAAGGTGCGTGGTTGTCATACATCAAAAATAGCCCTATGGGGCAAAAATGGAGGATATATATATGAAGAAAACAATGTTTATCACGTCTGTGATTATGGTAGTCGTTATGGCGATTGCCCTGACCACGAGTTCGTTGGCATGGTTTACGGCGACCGGTAGTGCTACTGTCACCACCAGCACCTTGACGCTTACCGCGAAGGCAAATGCCAGCACCGGTATCCAAATCACCGACGATTTGTCAAACGACTGGGCCGGTTCCATTTCTTTGACCGACAAAGCCAACCTGATGCCCATCTTGCCTTATGTTTATACGACCGATAAGACGATGGAGGAAGCATTGGTTGCCGAGAAGTTCATCGCAAACGAGGTTGACTCCAACTTGCTATTTGTCAATACAGAGGGCACCGAAGCATCGTCTGGTGACTGGTTTGTCACGACCGACGTTTTGATTACCAACATGGCGCAAGGTGCTTCTGCCGTCGCCGTCGATATCACCCCCAGCATCGCGTTCAAGAAGAGTAGCGCTGCTTATGATCCCACTGCTACTGCTAACCTTCGCGACCCCAACTTGTGCGTGGCCGTTCTCTGCAACAACAAGAGTGTTAGAGCTGCCGACGGCACCACCCCCACCGGTGATGATGATTGGGAGTTGGTCAAACTCTTCAATAGCAAAGGTCAAAACACCGTCAAGTTCGGCAAAGCAGCTTCTGCTTTCGTTCAAGGCGCCGATGCGACTCAGTGCTATACCACCATCGACCTGACTACTGGTACCGCTCGTGGCACTCAAACCGCGACCAACTACATCGACCCCATCACCTTGGATGCTACTACCAATGAGTATCGTACCTATGGTGAAGTCGTGCGGTTCAAGATTGTTGCTTGGTATGACGGCGTTTCGTTGGTCAACTCCAACTCTGGCACCGCGTTGCAATTCGAATTGACTTTCTCTGCGACGGCGCATTCCTGATGATTTTCTGAATCATTCATAATCATCTGAAACAATTAGCAATTCGTTTCCTAAGCCCGCATTTAGCGGGCTTGGGAAACACATTTTATATCGCGTATGCGTATGTGCATACGCCCCACAAGAGGTAAAAATAGAATGAGTTCCGACAAAGAACGCAAAAAACTCCTTACGGACAAGCAGCAGGCCATCCTCGACATCGTGGTCACCACCATCGAGGCGTTGGTCGTGGTTGTTTGCATCGTGGTGTCCGTGTTGGTGTGGGTGGGCGCCAGCGATCCCGCTGATCGCTCCATCAACTGGTTCGCCATTCAGACCGACTCTATGATGGGCTCCAATCCCGACAGTCTCAATCCCGGGGATATGATGTTCACCAAGAAGGTCAAGTCCATTTCCGAATTGAAGGTCGGCGACGTCATTGCCTTCAAAGGCACCGTTATCGACTCCGCGGGCAATGCGATTGAGGACCAAATCATCACCCACAGGATTACTCAAATTGATGGTGCGCAGATTCACACGAGAGGTGATAATGCGGAACAAGAGGATTTCTTGCCCAAAACCATTGAGGATGTCATCGGCAAGTATACCGGCAAAGCCAAAGGACTTGGCAAGGTGACCTTATGGTTGGGCGGCTTCAAAAAGGTCGTCACCAACGAGGCCCGCTATAACGATCCCGATGCGTTGGGTGGCTATGGTTACGAGAAGAGCGGCTCCACCGCCAGCTTCCTCGTCATCATCATTCCCTTGGCGTTGCTGTTTATCTACAATGGGTACGTCGTGGTCAAGTGGTCGATGGACGAGCGCGCCAAGAAGATTCGCGCCGCTGCCATGGCTGAGGCCGAGGCCAAAGTCGAGGAAGACAAGCAGAGTCAAGAGGAGGTCAAGCGCGCCGCACTCACCGAGTATATGCGTGCCAACGGTATGTCCGATGAGCAGATCGCCGCTTACTTCGCCGAGCAAGCCGCCAAGTCCGAGACTGTTGTGCCCGAAGGGGAACGTCATCCCGAGTCCAACGTCACCTTGAGCAGGGACGAAGTCCCGTCGTCGAAAGGTCCCATTGATAGTGGCACCACCGAAGACACCCCCAACGAGGAGCAGTCCGACCCCGACGACGCCGATCCCAAGGATTAACGCTGCCACACCGTCATATTGAGCCGAGGCCATAGACCTCGTGTCGGTCTATTGCCCGGAGCGTAGCGATGGCGCATAATATCCCATCGGTAGTGGTACTCCGCAAGGATTAACGCTGCGTTACCACAAGACTAATATTCGACTAAGAAAATAGGCATTTTCGACTTATTCATACCCCCGTCGGGGAATGAGTAAGTCTTCTTGCGTGTTACGAAAAGATGCCCATCTTTTCGTCATCCCGAGCCAAACGGTCATCCCGAGCTTGTCGAGGGATCCCCTCGGTAGAGGTACAGTCGAAACATCCCCTAAGAAGAGGCACTGTCCTCCACCGTCATCCTGAGCCGAGGTCGTAGACCTCGTGTCGAAGGATCCCCTAAGAAGAGGCACTGTCCTCCACCGTCATCCTGAGCCGAGGTCGTAGACCTCGTGTCGAAGGATCCCCTAAGAAGAGGCACTTATATATGGAACAAGGTTACACCTACATTCTAACCAATGAGAATGATACCGTGTTCTATGTAGGTGTCACGTCAAATATACAGCGTAGACTGTATGAACATCGCAATCATCGATTTCGTGGGTTTACCGATCGGTACAATGTGACTAAGGTCGTGTACGTTGAGTTGACTGAGCGCATTGAGGATGCGATATTACGAGAAAAACAACTGAAAGGTTGGTCTCGTGCAAAGAAAAAGCGTTTAATTGAGTCAATCAATCCCGACTATCGGGATTTGTATAATGACTATATGAAATAGTCCGTCATGTTGAGCCGAAGCCATAGGCTTCGTGTTGCGCCTGAAGGGCAATAGACCGAAACATCCCATTAGTAGAGGTATACCCTCTAAAACTCCCCATCCAAGGAGAAATGAAACATGGCCAAAAAAGACTCCACCCCCAACGCCGCTACGACTGCCGATGCAGGCAAGTATCGTTACATATATGTCCGCAAGTCGGTCGAGCGCCGCGTGCATCGCCGCAAACTCGCCACCGTGTTTTTGGTGTTCGTACTCATCGCGTTGTTGCTGACGGGCACGGTGTATGCGGTTTTGGCCTTCGTAGACAACAACGACTTCCGCATTACGGTTGACCGTGGTCGTGGCGTACTTGCCCTTAGTGAAGAGTCTACTTTCGCAAGGACGACGACTCAGCTTACTACGCGTGGCCCTTCCGAAATGATGGATATGTCGTATAGTTTTTTGCCCTTTTATCAGTTCCGCACGCAGGACGGCAGTTATACCAACCTCGATAGTTTCTATGCCAGCAGTTTTTATCTCACCAATTTAGGTGATCAACCGTGTGAATATCGCGAATTGATAACCATCACCGATACCTACAACAAATTGGAGGATTGTGTGCGTGTCTTGGTCATTCGAGAGGTGTTGCAGGTGGATGAAGAGGGCAATTTCGTGCAGGCAAGTCTCAACGATGATTTCAGCCACATGGAGTGGGCGTGTTACGCCAAGGCCAAAGAGGATGGTTCTGCCGAACAAGTCGCCTATGAGAATGGCCGAGACGGCGGCACGTTGCGCACCATCACCGATCCCAACTACAATGCGGAGGACAAGACTTCTCCTTGGATGTGCACCAATTTCATAGAGTCCGGTACCGGCGTTGTTACGGATCCTGCGTATTGCATGTTGGACCCACACGGCCGCGTACGCTACACCTTGGCTGTATGGATAGAGGGCACCGATCCCGACACGGTCGATGCGCGTATCGGCGGCAAACTCACGATGCGCTTCGGCTTCAGCACCCTCAGCCAAGAGGAGCAGACCATCACCCAGTAGGGCACCGTCCCCTCGACGCGCACGTCATCCTGAGCCACAATGGCACCTGCCATTGTGTGTCGAAGGATCCCCTTGTGAGAGGCACCCAACCCTCGCTACGCAGCGAAGCGGTACGTCACTCGCGCTCTGCGCGCCCACATCCCACCGAAGGTGGATTTCACCCAAGGCGTAGCCTTGGATTTCACCCGACGGATGTCGGATTTCTCCCATTCCTCAGAATGGATTTATCCGCTCCATCGGAGCGAAACTTCGCGTACGCGCGAAATAATTTATAAACCCTATTGAAATAATACCAAAACTTTGGTACAATAGATAATAGATGATACGCAACGCCATGCGCGTTGCACAACAAACCAACTTATGCGGCTTCGGTCGCAAGGAGTGAACAATGGGCGAACTACTCAAAGCGTTATTAGAACAATTCTTCTCCAACGGCTTCTTGCAGATATTCATCGGCATCTTCGGTGGTATTGCCGGTATGTTCAACATACCCCAATATATCAGCATCATCAAGAACGCCGCCGGTGAGGAGGGCAACACGGGCATGTGGGTTGTCGGCATTCTGGTCGTGGTACTGGTGCTGGCCGTACTCATCGCCATCGTATTCCTCATTTGTTGGGGCGTCGCGCGTCTTATCAAGCGTTTGCGCGCCAAGGGCGGCGTCATCGACCAGGACTTGGTGGACGAGGTGGCCGAGCTCAAACGTCAACTTGTCAAGACCAACATGGAGAAGGACCGTATCCTCGGCATCAAGATAGGCAAGCAGGGCTACGACATCAGCGAGGGCTACGAGGGAGAGGAAACTTCCGACGACGAGCACAAAGAGGCCGAGAGCCGCTTCTTTAAACTCACCGAGGTGGACAAGAAGTGGGCCAACTGGAAGCCCGAGCGTCACTACGATGACGACATCACCTTGGAGGAGATTTGCGACCGTTTCCGCTGCTACGCCGCCAACAATGCCGAGCGTCCTTGGCGTAAGTTGTATTACGAAATCAAGATCATTCGCTTGTTTTTCGCCTCTATGGCCACCACGCGTTTGATGATTCTCCAAGGTATATCCGGTACCGGTAAAACCTCCCTTCCCGAGTGTTTGGGGCACTTCTTTGACAACCCCACCACCATCGCCTCCGTCCAACCGTCTTGGCGTGACCGTACCGAGATTTTCGGCTACTTCAACGAGTTCACCAAGCGTTTCAACGAGACCGAGGTCTTGCGTGCCATGTACGACGCCCGCTATTCGGACGACGTGTACCTCACCGTCTTGGACGAGATGAACATCGCCCGTGTCGAGTACTACTTCGCCGAGTTGCTGTCCATATTGGAAATGCCTTCGCGTGAGCAATGGATCGTCGACTTGGTGCCTTCCGGCTGGCCTTCCGACCCCAAGTTGCTCGAAAAAGGTCGTTTCCGTCTGCCCGAGAATATGTGGTATGTCGGCACCGCCAACAACGACGACTCTACCTTCGCCATTTCCGATAAGGTGTACGACCGTGGTATGCCCATCAACATCAACAGCAAGGCCAAACCCTTCGATTGCGAAGTCACGCCCCTCTTGCACCTCAACTATCACCATTTGGAAGATTTGTACGCCAAGGCGATGGTCGCCAACAAGGTCAGCGAGGAGAACGTGCAGAAGTTCGCCGATATGGACGACTATGTCATCGAGCACTTCCGCTTGGCGTTTGGTAATCGTATCGTCAAGCAGATGAACGAGTTCGTGCCCGTCTACGTCGGGTGCGGCGGCACCGAGATCGACGGCTTGGACTACGTCTTGTGCAACAAGATTTTGCGTAAGTTCGAGAGCTTGAACTTGGCCTACATCCGCGACGAGATCGACTCCTACATCGACTACCTCAGCATCCACTTCGGCGAAGAGAATATGATGGAGTGCAAAGAGTATTTGCAACGACTCAAGAAACTGTTCTGACGTTGTGTAGCGTGGGCGCGTTGCTGCGCCGCCTAAGAGAGAGGATTTTCCATGATTGACAAAAAGCGGCTGGACGATTATATCTACTATATCAACTCCTTGCTCAAGCAGGAGGACTTTTACGATACCTATATGGAGGGTATCAACAAAGGTCAAAACAAATATACCATCGACCAGCGTTTCCAAAAAAAGAAATTCGACCTTGATTGGGTGGAAGCCATCGAGGACTGCGTGGTCAGCCTCGATACCATCGTGCGTAACCCGCGTAAGTTCATCGTCATAGAGGAAGATATCGTGGACGTTTCCTTGGCGCGCTCCATCACCACCGAGTCCGTCAAGCACCTTGCCACCCACACCAACTATATCGCCGCCGTCAAAGAGGACGGCTCCGTTATCCCCAGCAAGATCCTCAACACGTCCAAAGAGGAGTCCTTCGAGGTGTATGAGAACCGTTTCATCTACACCCTTTTGCTCAAACTGTCGCAGTTCATCAACACGCGTTTCGAGGTAGTGCGCCGTTCGGCCGCTTCCTCCGATATGTTCACCGTCAACGTGCAGTCCGATTACGCCGTGGGCAAGGAGAAGGTCAAGTATTCCATGAAGACCATTCTCGAGATGCCCCTCGACGAGGTGCTCAAGGCCGATCCCACCCAACTCACCGACGTGGAGCGTATCGCCCGTTTGCAGAACGTCGTGTCCGGCTTTATGGGCAGCCCCTTTGCCAAGACGATGGTCAGCTGCGCCCTGGTACGTCCCCCCATCGTGCGTACCAACGTCATTCTCAAAAACCCCGACTTCAAAAAGGCGCTCGTCTTGTGGCAGTTTATAGACAGTTACCAGCAGACGGGTTACGAGATCAAGTCCATCAACGAGACCGCCGACTTGCCCGCCGGCAACCAGCAGAAGTTCGCCAACCTCATCTACCTCAACAACCTCCTCACCGAGAGCATCGTGCGTACCCGCACTTCGGACGAGGAGATCCACGGCGAGGATGAGGAGAAAAAGCAGGAGAAGGTGCAGGCCAACGAGTACGTCACCAAGAATATCGACGACTTCGTGCCCGACGACTTCCCCGAGCTCAAACTCAGTATGTTCGAGACCAAGCGTCTCTTCACCCACTTGCCCGAGGTCGGCGAGATCAGCAAGGCCGACGAGCGCAAGATCAATTCGGCCATTCAACGCTGTTTGTTGCAGTACAAGATCAACAAGGCCAAGTCCGATTCCGAGGAGCAGGCGCGCCTTATGCGCAAGTTGATGGAAGAGGAGACCAAGGCCAAAGTGGCGGCGCTCAAAGCCGCCAAAGAGGCGGAGAAAAAGGCCGCCAAAGAAAAGGTCGAGGCCGAAAAACGCGCCGCCCGAGAGGCCCGCGAAGCGGCCAAGTTGGCCAAGGAGAAAGCCAAACGCGAGGCCGAGGAATTGGCCGAGCGCGTTCGCGCCGAGGAAGAGGCGGCTATGCGCGCGCGTATTAAATATGAGCAAGAAGAGGCCGAGCGCCGCATCATCGAGGAGAATCGTCGGTTGACGGCCATCTACGAGGGTGTCAAAGCCCGCACCGAGGCCGAGCGCCGCAACCTCAAGGAGCAGTTGGAGCGCGAAAAGCAGTTGCAGTTCTTGGAGCCGGTCGAGGCCGACGCCATGCTCAAGTTGCGCAAAAAGGAGCAGCAGCGCATTCGTCAAATGCGCGCCACCCAAGAGGTCGCGTTGCGCGAGCTTATCACCGCGCACTACCAGGATATGGAGCGCCAGCAACAACAGGCCATCTTGGATATGGAGCAGATCGCCGATATGTGCGATTTCGATATCTTTGACGACACTCCCGTCGCCGACGTCGCCCCGGGTGCGAAGCAAAACGGTCATCCCGAGCTTGTCGAGGGATCCCCTGAGCCGAGCACTAACCCCGACGCCCCGAGCGTGTCGAAGGATACCCTTGATAGTGGCACCGACGCTCCCGCCAAACCCCGTTTGTCCACCGAGGTCGAGTTCGAGTCGGACGAGGATATCCCCGAGATGGACACCTCGCTCACCACGCGCAACGCCGAGGGCGAAAACGAGTATGCCCGTCGTCTTATCGACGAGGAGAATAAGCCCGATGAGGAAGAGTCCGATCCCACGGCCGCCCGTTCCGAGTTGTCTTCCTACAAGCCGCAGAGTTACGCCCCCGCTGATGCCGCCGCCGAAGAGGATGACGACGATGTGGATATCGCTTTCTCGGGCTTCGACGCGCCCATCGACGCCACGGCCAAGTACAGCGTCAACTACGGCGGTGCCGCGCAGTCGGCAGGGCAGGGGCACTTGGTGCGCCCCAGCGCCGTGATGGGTGTCAAACCGTCCGTGTCGCAGTTGGACGACGATTGGGACTTCGACGGTATGGAAGAGTTGGAGAAGAAAGAGGCCGCCCGTAAAGAGGCCGCCGAGGCCGCGCCCTTGTCCATCAAGGGCAAGACCGTCGAGCCTGCGCCCGCCAAGGGCAAAAAGGCCGCGCCCACCATGCCTGCGGGCTTCGCCGTATACAAACCGCGCAACACCGTGTCCGCCACCGAGTCCACCATCGACGACATTCTCAACAACACCAACTTGGTCGGCAATGTTGAGGAAGAGGCCGGCGGCCGCAAGAAGAAGAAAGACAAAAAGAGAAGATAGCCTTCTCTCTTGGGCACGTCAGTGCCCATTTTTCAATGAAGCAGCAATCCGATAGCACGTCAAAAGAGCCGACGAGGGCCAAAAAAATACTTCGCAAAGTTTCGACCGTATTCTTCATTTTGTTGTTTACGGCCATTCTCGCGTGCGTTGTTTCCATCATCACCACCAAGTATATCTATCACAAGCCCGCCGCTTTGTTCGGCTATCGCATCGTCAAGATACTCACCGATTCCATGACGCCCCAACTGCCGACCAACAGTTACATTTTGGTCAAGAATATAGACGGCGCGGACGTCAAAGAGGGTGATATCGTCGTGCATATCCCCGCCTACGGCACCTACGAGGGCTACACCATGACGCACTTGTGCGTCAAGGGACCCTATTTTGACGAAACCTATCAAAAGACCTGCATTCTCACCCAAGGCACCAAAGCGGGCGCGCCCGTCGATCCCCCCGTGCCTATTGCCAACGTGCAGTCCGTTTACGTTTCGTCCATCGCCCGCGCCGGCGGTTTCTTCGACTTCCTCACGAGTATATGGGGCATTATGGTCATGGTGGCCGTTCCCTCGTTGATCGTCATCGTGCTGCAAGTCATTCGCATGGTCAAAGCGGTTGTGGACAAGCCCGACGAAGAGACCGTGCACGCCGAGGCCGAGCGCATCGCCGAGGAGCGCCGCGCCGCCGATTCGTCCCAAGCGAATGCCGCCGATACCGATGTCGGCACCATGGGCGACGTGCTTGCCTTCATCGCCCGCGAGAAAGCCAAGTCCGCCAATTCCTCCCCCGACGCAAACGTCATCTCGAGGCAGGCGGTCTATTGCCCGGAGCGCAGCGATGGCGCAAGGGATCCCCTTGGTAGTGGCACCGACGCCGAAGCCGTTTCCCCCCAAGGGAGCGTTGCGCCCAAAGGGCACAGTTCCACCTCGCGTCCTCTCGACGAAATGGATTCCGTGCTTGCCTTCATCGCCCGCGAGAAAGCCAAGTCCGCGGGGACCTCTCCCGACGACCCGTCCGAGCCGCCCCCTTCCGACGACTGATTTTTCGGTGTACCGTTGCGCCATCGCTGCGCTCCGGGCAATAGACCATCCCGAGGCACTCGATGGATCCCCTCGGTAGAGGCACCGATAGCACCGTTGCACCATCGCTGCGCTCCGGGCAATAGACCATCCCGAGGCACTCGCCCCGCCATCGGCGGTACGTCACTCGCGCTCTGTGCGCCCGCATCCCACCGAAGGTGGATTTCACCCAAGGCTGTGCCTTGGATTTCTCCCGACGAACGTCGGATTTCTCCCGAGCGAATGCTCGGATTTCTCTCTCTTGCAGCTTTCTGTTGATTGCGAACAATCTCAAATAGAGTCCCTAAAAAACCGTTTAAAAACGCCCCAAAAATGCCCAAAAACGCTCAAAAATCGCAAAAAAATGCCCAAAAACGTGCAAAAAATGAGCGTTTTTTGCGCCATATTGTCCGCTTAATCGTACACCATCGCGGATTCTATCTCCCGCTGTCGGGGCGTTCCGTTTCTTATCCCGTTCGCTTTTTCTACGTCATATTCTTACGATAGTCAACCGTGCGATTTTCGAGCGATAATTTTACCTTTGTATACAGCCCTTTCCCATTGCCTTTTCCCCGTTTTTCGCCGTCGTTATTCCTCGTTGAATTATACGCGATCGTCTTTGTTCCTTTCCGCTTTCGACTCGTCGCATTTTTACGCTTGTTTTTCTTGCTTTTATACTTCGTATATGCTATAATGAATCATACCGTCGTGCACTATTCTATACCCCAAGGGGTATAAAAAGGAGATATATGGAAGACTACAATGCGCAACAAATAGAGCAAAAATGGCAAGAGATTTGGCAAAAATCGGGCGTTTTCAAGGCCGTCGATTTTTCGCCCAAACCCAAATATTACGCCCTCATCGAGTTCCCCTATCCCTCGGGCGTAGGGCTTCACGTTGGCCACGTCCGCGCCTACACCTCGCTGGAAGTCGTGTCCCGTATGCGTCGTATGCAGGGCTACAACGTGCTGTTTCCCATAGGCTGGGACGCCTTCGGTTTACCCACCGAAAACTATGCCATTCAGACGGGTCAGCACCCCCGCGTCGTCACCGACAAAAACATCAAAACCTTCCTTTCCCAACTCGCCAAAATGGGTTACAGTTTCGATTTGGACAGGCTTATCGACACCACCGATCCCGCCTACTACAAGTGGACGCAATGGATTTTCTTGCAACTCTACAAGCGCGGCTTGGCGTACCGCAGTCACACCTACGTCAACTTCTGTCCCAAGTGCAACGTCGTGCTTTCCAACGAGGAGAGTCAGGGGGGCGTGTGTGACCGTTGCAATTCGCAGGTAGAGCAGCGCGTCAAGGACGTTTGGTTCCTCAAAATACGCGAATACGCCGACAAATTGCTGGACGGCTTAGACGACCTCGATTTCCTTCCCCGCATCAAATTGGAGCAGCGTAATTGGATAGGCCGCTCCTATGGAGCGGAGATAGATTTCGGCCTCAACGTGGACGACGCGCTCAAGGTGTTCACCACGCGTTGCGACACCTTGTTCGGCGTCACCTTCATGGTCATTGCGCCCGAGCATCCCATTGTGGACAAATATGCCGATCGCATCGCCAATTTGGACGAAATTTTGGCCTACCGAGAGGCCGCCAAACTCAAAAACGAGTTCACCCGCGTGCAGCTTGCCAAGGACAAAACGGGCGTCAAAATCGACGGATTGTACGCCGTTCACCCCGTCACGGGCAAGCCCATTCCCATCTTCGTGGCCGACTACGTTATGATGGGTTACGGCACGGGCGCCATCATGGCCGTGCCCGCGCACGACACCCGCGATTGGGATTTCGCCAAGAAGTTCGGCCTTGACATTATCGAGGTCATCGCGGGCGGCAACGTGACCGAAGCCGCCTACACCGATATTCAAAACGGCGTGTTGGTCAACAGCGATTTTTTGAATGGTCTCACCGTGGCCCAAGCCAAAGAAAAAATGCTGGCCTACCTCGCCGAGAAGGGCATCGGCAACAAGAAAGTCAACTACAATATGAAGGATTGGGCGTTCAATCGTCAACGCTATTGGGGTGAACCTATCCCCATCGTCTATTGCGACGCGTGCGGTATGCTCCCCGTGCCCGAAGAGGAGTTGCCTCTCAAGTTGCCCGAACTCAAAGAATACAAGTACGGCAAGGGCGGCGAATCCCCTCTTACCGAGGTTCCCGAGTGGGTAAATTGCCGTTGTCCGAGGTGCGGCGGCCCCGCCAAACGCGAGACGGATACCATGCCCCAATGGGCGGGTAGCAGTTGGTATTTCCTGAGATATATTGACCCCCATAACGACCGTGTTTTGGCCGACCCCGACAAGCTGAAATATTGGGGGCAAGTCGACTGGTACAACGGCGGTATGGAGCACGTCACCCGTCACCTCATCTACAGCCGCTTCTGGAATCTTTTCCTTCACGACATCGGCGTGGTACCGAACGCCGAGCCGTACGCAAAGCGTACGGCTCAAGGTCTGCTTTTGGGCGAAGATCACGAGAAAATGAGCAAGTCCAGAGGCAACGTGATCAATCCGTTGGACTGTGTTGAGCGCTACGGCGCGGACGTTTTGCGTACCTTTATCCTGTTCATCGGCGACTACGAGCGCCCCGCGCCTTGGAGCGAAACGGGCATCGCCGGCTGCCGTCGCTTCGTGGAGCGCGTATGGCGTTTGCAGACCATCGTCACCGACGAAGAAAGGTATAGCGCCAAGCACACGTCCTCGGTGCATAAGATGATCAAAAAGGTCACCGACGACTTCGATTCGGCGGGCTTCAATACGGCCATCGCCGCGATGATGGGCTTCGTCAACGAGGTCTATCTAGACAAGTATATCACCAAGGGCGAGTTCGTCACCTTGCTCAAATTGTACAACCCCGTCGCCCCCCATTTGTGCGAAGAATTGTACCAGATTTTGGGCGGTGAAGGCTTGTTGGCCGAGGCCGAGTGGCCCCAATACGACCCGAATAAGCTCATCGACCAGACCGTCACCTTGCCCGTGCAGGTGTGCGGCAAGATGCGCGGCACGGTCGAGGTGGCGCGTGACGCTACGCTCGACGAAGTGCGTGCGGCCGTGATGGCGTCGCCCATCGCCGCGTATATCGAGGGCAAGACCGTCGTCAAAGAGATATACGTGCCCAACCGTATCTGCAACTTCATCGTCAAGTAATGGAAGACTTCACTTCGTTCGTCGACAAAAATTTCACGCCTATAGGCGTGGATAACGGCGTTATCAAGCGCATACGCGGGGTGGCCAACAATACCAAGCCCAACCCCGAGCGCCTTTTCGTGGCCGAGGGGATATGGATGAACACCCATATCATCAACGAGGGTACCGAGGTGGTGTACTTGGTGGTATGCCCCCAATACGTGTACACGCCCGAGGCCGAAATGGCGGTGCGCACCTTGGCCGAGCGGTGCAAAGACCGCTTCGTAGTGAGCGCCAAGACCTTCGACCGCATCGCGGAGAAGGATAAGCCCGACGGCGTGCTGACCTTGGCCAAGTTGCCCTCGTTCGACCTCGAGAACTTCCGCGTGGACGCCAAGGGCATCGTGTTGGTCATAGACGGGGTGGAGATCCCCGGCAATATCGGTACGATGCTTCGGGTGGCCGACGGCGCGGGGGTGGACGCCGTGTTCTTGTGCAACCGAAAGGCGCGCCTTACCCACCCCAAACTCATCCACAGCAGTATGCTGGCCGTCCTCACCGTGCCCGTCTTCGAATTCGATTCGGTGGACAGTTGCGCGGCGTGGCTACACGAGCGCGGTTTCACCATCTATTTGGCCGACAGCCGCGCCGAAAAAATGTACTACGAATTGTCCTACGGCACCCGCACGGCCTTCGTGCTGGGTAGCGAGCGCTACGGCATCGCCCGCGAGTGGTACGCCAAGACGCCCTCGCTGGTGGCCATCCCCATGTTGGGCAAGTGCGACAGCCTCAACGTAGGCGTGGCGGCCACCGTCCTCTTGTACGAGGCGAGTATCAAAAACAAGTTGGGTTTCAAACGCTGAAGCCCGAAAAACGGGGCTACGGATGGGCTGCAGCGTGCGACAAGCGGAAGGAATCGGGTATTGGGTACTTACGGTTTTGGCCATCGTCGTGCGTATGGGGCGCGCCCGAAACCCCGATGACAAAAGGAATAGGCCTTGGGCGCGAAACGGTATGCGTAAGCGAGGCCGTAAACGATTGGGTTACGACCGCGAACCTACGATAGAATGAAAGATTTTCGTCGGATGGTAATGCGCTATGCGCAAAGGACATAGAAATATGCAAGAAAAAGACAAGATAACGCAAGAAAGCGAGGCGCAGAGCACGCAACCCACGGGCGAAAACCCGAAAACGGAACGAGAGCAACCCACGGAGAACGCGGCGGCAGAAGACGTCGCGGTCGACGCCGTAGCGACCGAAAACGGCGCGGACGGCGAAAGTGCGGTCGAAAGCGCGGCGGACGGCGAAAGTGCGGTCGAAAGCGCGGCGGAGAAGAACGCGGCTACGGAAAGCGGCGCGGAGAGTGAAAAGCCGACCGAAAAAGGCGAGACCGAGAAAAACGCGGCGGCACCTGCCGCTACGCCCAAGAAAACGCCCAAACAAGTGGTCAAATACCTCTTCAAACGGTGGTTTATCGACGCCTTTACGGGTATGGCGCAGGGCCTGTTCGTCACCCTCATCGCGGGCACCATTATATGCCAGATCGGCGACTGGTGCGGCGCGGGGCGGAACAGTTTCGGCGACTTCTTGAAAACGCTGGGCAACCTGGCCAAAATGTTGATGGGCGCGGGTATCGGCGTGGGTATGGCGCACAAGTTGGGCTGTAAACCCCTCTTGATATTCGCTTCGGCGGTCTCGGGCCTGATCGGCGCATGGAGTATGCAACTCGTCAACCTGTGGACGACGGGCGCGACCTTCTCTATCGCCATGGGTATGTGCGGCAACCCCATCGGCGCCTATATCGTGGCGCTATTCGGTATAGAAGTGGTCGGGTTGTATGCGGGCAAGACCAAAGTGGACATCGTTTTGGTGCCGTTGGGCGTCATACTGCTGTCCTTGGCGTCCGTATGGGCGGCGTGGCCCTTTATCAAATTGGTGGAATTGCTGGGTACGGGCATCGCCCTGGCCATTCAGGCGGGCACGGCCGTCAAGATAATCGTGGGCATTTTCGTGGCCGTAGTGCTCGGCCTGTTGCTCACCTTGCCCACCTCGTCGGCGGCTATATGGATAGCCATCGCCGCTACGGCCATCGGCGCGGCGGAAGACTACCAAATCGCGATGAGTATAGCGGGCGGCGCCGCCGTAGCCGGGTGCGCCGCGCATATGGTCGGCTTTGCCGTGGCGAGCTTCCGCGAAAACAAGTGGGGCGGCCTCGTGAGCCAAGGTATCGGCACCAGCATGCTGCAAATACCCAACCTCATGCGCAATCCGCGCATTCTCATACCCGAAATAGCCGCTTCGGCCGTGGCGGGCTTGGTGGCGGTATTGCTGGATATGCGCTGTAACGCGGCGGGCGGCGGTATGGGTACGAGCGGCCTCGTGGGCGTGTTCGGCGTGATCGCCGAGAGTCAAAAGTGGGGCGTGCCCACTTGGCGTTACGTCCTAGGCATCGTGCTGTGTATGTTCGTCATACCCGCCGTCGTGGCCTTCGTAGTGAGCGAATTGCTACGCAAAGTCGGCTGGATAAAAGAAGGCGATCAAAAAATTTGAAATTAACCCCTAAGGAGGTCGTATGAAATACACGGATAGAAAAGACATTCCCCTCAAGTATACTTGGGACCTGACGCCCATCTTTGCGGACGTGGCCGCGTGGGAAGCGCAATTCGCGCGGCTCAAATCGCTATTGCCCAAGGCCGCGGCGTATCGCGGCAAACTGGGCGACAAAGCGCAACTCGCCGCCTTGTACGCCTTGTCCGACGAGGCTTCGCTGGCGTTTGAACAGTTGTACGTCTACGCTTTCCTCAAATACTACGAGGACACCCGCGTGGGCGAAAGTCAGCAACTCGTCGCGCGTATCGGTATGTGCCAGGCCGAGGTGGCCGGCGCGTTTGCGTGGGTAACGCCCGAGATAATCGCGTCCTACGACCACGACAAACTCGTCGCCTTGTCCGAGGACCCGACCTTCCGCGCCCATCGCCACGAACTCGTGGAGTTGGCCCGTCAAAAGGACAGAGTGCTGTCGGACAAAGAAGAGAAGATATTGGCCGAGGTCAGCCCCGTGTTGGGTATGTTCCACGAGACGTTCGGCAAGTACGACAACGCCGACGTAAGATGGAAACCCGTCACGGTGGACGGCAAAGAAGTGGAGATGAGCCACGGCGTGTACGGCGAATTGATGCTGTCGAAAGACCGCAACGTGCGCGAGGCCGCCCACAACAGTATGATGGACGGCTACAAGCAGATGATCAATACCTTGGCCTCCAACTACGCGGGCAACGTGTTGGGCGACGTGTTTTTGGCCAAAACCCGCGGCTACAAGAGCGTGCTGGAGCGGGCGTTGGACGACGACAACATTCCCCAAGAGGTCTACTTCAAATTGATTGACAAGGTGCACGGCGCCATCCCCGCTTTGCGCGCTTATATGGCCTACCGCAAACGCGTGTTGGGCTTGGACGAGCATAAGGCCTACGATATGTACGTGCCGCCCGTCGAAGAGGAGACCAAAAAGTACGAGTACGAAGAGAGTTTCGATATGGTCATCAAGGGCTTGGCACCCTTGGGCGAAGACTACGTCGCGCTGTTGAAACGCGCCCGCAACGAGCGTTGGATAGACGTGTACGAGGCTTCCGGCAAACGCTCGGGCGGCTTCAGCTGGGGCGTGTACGGCTCGCCGCCGTATATTTTGCTCAACTACAACGGCACCTTGTCCGAGACCTTCACCATCGCGCATGAGTTGGGGCATAGTATGCACACCTATCACAGCGACCACGCCCTGCCGTATGCTTCGGCGCAATACCGCATTTTCGTGGCCGAGATAGCGTCCACCGTCAACGAGATGATCCTCATTAAGAGTTTGCTCAAAGAGGCCGCGCCCCAAGAAAAGCGCTACCTGTTGAGCTATCTGTTGGATATGTTCAAGTCCACCGTGTTCCGTCAGACCTTGTTCGCCGAATTCGAGATGAAGGCGCACAACTTTGTGGAAGAGGGCGGCGGACTGTCGGCGGACCTGTTGTGCAAGACGTACAACGACCTCATCGTGGAGTACTACGGCGAAGAGTTCGTCACCCCGATGATCCAATACGAGTGGGCGCGTATCCCCCATTTCTATACCTCGTTCTACGTGTATCAATACGCCACCGGACTGATTTCGGCGTGCTCCATCGCCTCGGATATCATCGAGGGCAAAGAGGGCGCGGTGGAAAACTACAAGAAGTTCTTGTCGGCGGGCGGCAGTATGGACGCGTTGGATATCCTGCGCCTGGCGGGGGTAGACCTCACCCAAGACGAGCCGTTCGACAAGGCGATGCGCCTCTTCTCGGACACCCTCAAAGAATTGGAGTCGCTGGCGTAATATGAAGAAAACGGTCGGCATACTCGTCCTTTTGCTGTGCCTCGTGACGTGTTGGGCGCTGACGGCTTGCGCTACGGTCACTTACTCCGTGCAGATCGGCGTAAACGGCGCGCGCACCTTGACCTTGCGCGTGCAATACGGCGACGACACCACGGACGAGGACAAGGCGTATATCAAAACCTTTCTCGAAGAGGTGAGCGCTTCGTACCGCGCGGCGGGACGGGATTGCACGGTCAAAGAGGGCGAGGGGTATATAACCCTCAAAGAGGAGTTTGAGTCGGCAACCGACTATATGATAGCGATGGGCTACACGGGCGACGAGCCAAACGACGATCCCACGCCGTCGGTCAATCTGAACGCCTACTTCCTTGAATACGTCAGCGAAATGTCCCTCGCGTCAAAAGCCACCGTGCTGTCCTACGCCTTCCGCTACGCCATAGGCGACTATACGGCCAAAGGGAAGGGCAACTTGCTCGCCCGCTGGCGTGCCTACTGCTCGGGCTACGCGGGAATGGTGACGCATCCGTTGTGCGAGGTGTACGCCAAATTGGCGCGTACCGATATGGACGGGTTGTACCAAGCCACCGCGCAGGCGCTCGAGAGTGAAAAAGGCGAGGCCTTGGCCGACGACCTTGCGGTATGGCTGGCCGACAAAGGGTATAATCTGCGGGACGTGAACTTCCGCTATACCTACGAACATATCTACAAATCGGTGTACCCGAAGGAATGCACCAAGAGTTACAAAAACAGCGAAACGGGCGCTACCGTGTACGAATGGGATATGACGGTCGCGGATATTCCCGCCACCACCGTCGTCCTGTGCCAAAAAGCACCGCGTGCTTGGGCGTGGGAGTTGACCGCCATCGGCGCGGGGCTGGTCGCCCTCGTCGTAACGCTGACGATTATCTTCGTAAAAAGGAGAAAGATGAACGATGCCTCAAGAGAAACAGAACAATAAGGATATGCATTTCAATTTGCCTACCTATCCCAGCAACGCGGACGCCGAGCGCAGCGTGCTGTCTTCCGTCGTGCTGGATAAGTCGGTCGCGGTGGAGATATTGTCGCAACTTGACGACGCGGACTTCTTTACGCCCCGACACAAGGTCATATTGCAGGCTATGAAGGAGCTGGACGCGACGGGCGACGAGATCGACTTTGTCAATCTGACCGAACGGCTGACGCGCACCAAGAACCTGGAAGCGGCGGGCGGATTGGACTATATCGCGGATCTGTCCTCGTACGTCGCCACGGCGGCGGGCGTGCGGCAGCACCTCGAAATACTCAAGAAACTTACGCTGTTGAGAGGGTTGCTCAACGCCAGCAAGGCCATCGCCGAGGACGTCTATAATAACGACGACGCGGACAAGTGCTTGGAAAACGCGCAAAAGATGGTGTTGGATATATCGCGCACGCGCTCGGGCGACAGCCTGGTGCATTTGGGCGCGGTCGTCAACGACGTCGTGCACAATTACGAAGAGATATCCGCCTCGGAAACCCGCGTGACGGGGCTACTGACGGGGTACAGCAATCTGGACAACGCCATGAACGGCTTGCAAAAGAGCGACCTCGTCGTGTTGGCCGCCCGTCCCGGCGTGGGCAAGACCGCCTTTGCCTTGTCTATCGCCAACAATATCGCGCAACGCGAGCCGGACAAGAAGATACTCATCTTCTCCTTGGAAATGGGTAGCAATCAGTTGGCCGAGCGTATGCTGTGTAACGTGGGCAAGGTCAACTACTCCAAAGTGCGCCACGTGGAGTTGGACAACAAGGATTTCGTGCGCTTCCATCGCGCGATGAACGTGCTGGCGGGCAGTCAAATCTACCTCGACCAAACGGCCGAGACCAACCCCGAGCAAATATACAGCAAGTGCCGTCAATTCAGCCTGGAACACAACGGCGTGGACCTCATCATCGTGGACTATTTGCAGTTGATGGACGCGGGCGGCCGCTCGGAGAGCAGACAGGTCGAGGTGAGCAAGATCTCGCGCCGCATGAAACTGTTGGCCAAGCAGTTGGGCGTGCCCATCATACTGCTGTCGCAGTTGTCGCGTGCCGCCGAGATCCGCGGGGAGAAGCCCCAACTGTTCGACCTGCGTGACTCGGGCGCCATCGAGCAGGACGCGGATATCGTTATGTTTTTGCACAAGGAGAGAGGACAACCCGAAGAGGAGACCTATATCGAACTCATCGTCGCCAAATACAGAGCGGGCGAACTGCGGTCGCACGCCTTCCGCTGGGAGGGCAGCACCTTTACCTTCACGCCTGTGAATCCCGAAGTGCTGCACCACCTCAAGAAAGCGGACGACGAGGGCGCGGAGGAAATCAAGTCGGCGATGCCGAAAGCGGCCAAAGTCGACGCGGTGCCCATGCCCACCGACGCGGACGCACCTAAGGAAGAGAATAATCCGTTCGATCCGTCGTATCTCGACGATAATAAAAACGGGGGTAAAAAATCATGATAGCACCGGGAATCGGTATCGTATTGGGCTTGATAGTGCTGTTTTTGGGAATGGCGTTATTGACCGAAGAGAAAAAGCAAAAGAAGAAAAAAGCCGCCGAAAAAGAGACGAAGATAGGCGAGGCGGCCAACGAGACCGCGTTGGCCGAGGCCTTGGTGGACAACGAGGAAAAGGTGCTCTTCGCGGATATCCGTCGCGCCAAATTGGGCGCAACGATGGTGGCGCAGGGCGTGCTGGTGACCTTCGTGGGTATCGCTTTCATCATCCTGCACCGCTTCGTCGTGCCGATCGCTTGGTATATCTCGGTGCCCGCTATCGTGCTTCTGTTGGTCGCATCCTTCTTGGCGGACGCGTATTTGATGGGCGATAAAACCTTGATGGAAGTGAAGCGGGAAGAGACGGACGAGCCGAGTTTTGCGGCGTCCACCGAAGAAGAGGCGTGTGCGCCCGAAACGCAAGAAGTCGGGGAATGCACGGAAAAAACGGCTGACGACGCGGCCGATGACAGCGAGGAATAGAGTTGGAATTGCAGATCGTATTGGCCCGAGAGGGCGGGGCGGCGGACGCCGTTTCGCACGCTTTGGGGCGCAAGGTAAGAGTGGAAAAGCGCGCCTCGGGCGCACCGTATATCAAGGGTGACGAGCATTACCTATCCTTGTCGCACAAGGACGACAAGATGGTGGTGGCCTTGTCCGATAAACCCGTCGGCGTGGACATCGAGAAATTGGTGGACAAAGCGGCGTATTATCGCATCGCCGACAACTATTTCGCCGAAAAAATACGCGAGGGCGACTGCGAAGGTTTCTTCCGCGGGTGGACCAGACGCGAGGCGTTCGGCAAGATGTTGGGCAAGGGGCTCGACGGGGACGTGATGCGTATGGATATGAGCGCGGACAAATTGGAATACCAAGGGAGCACCGTCTATTTCGCCGAAAAGCGGGTGGGCGACTATATGATTACCGTCGCGGGGTATTATCCCGACGGCGAGTTGAAGATTTTGGGAGAAGAGCAAGATGAAGAATAGACAGGAAATAGCCGAAAAAGTGATAGCCATCGTCAAAGAGACCTTGCGTTGCAAGGTGGAAGTGACCGAAGCCACCTCGTTCGTCAAAGACCTCGACGTGGACAGTTTGGACTTGGTGGAACTCATTATGGAAGTGGAGCAGGCGTTCGGCGTGGAAGTGGAGGACGATATGCTCAAGAGCATCCACACGGTCGGGGACGTGGTGGACTATTTGGCCAAATAACCGTTGTGCAGAAAAGCGTCTTCGCCGCTTGCGGCGATGGGTTTCGCTCGGTAGAGGGCGAATTCTTTTGCCGTTCGTAAGCGCCGCCTTGGAGCGGCGTTTTTTTCGTTCGGGCGCGGCAGCCGCCGCAGAGGCGAGGAATTAGGCGTGAAAAAAGCATATTAAATTTTGTTAATGCAAAATAACACGCGCGTAAAAAACGCGGGCGCATATTGACAAAATAAGAGCCTTATTATAAAATAAAACCGTGTATTATGCGCGAATATACCCGCGCGTATATACGCGAAACATAGGAGGCTCAACTATGAGAAGACATCTACGAGTTATGATTTATTGTTTAGTCGTGGTACTGCTTGTCGCCACCGCGGCCGTGGCCGTGGCGTGCAAGAAGACGGTTACGCCCACCCTGAACGCTACCGACGTCGTCGAAACGTACGATGGACAACCGCATACGGTGCATTGTTCCACGTCGGAGGGCGACTTGGGTTGGACGGGCGTCAGCAATGCCAACTGGACAGTCGATTACTACGACGAGAAGGGTGACCTGATCGCCGAGGAAGCGCCCATCTATGCGGGCACGTACACCGCGAGTATCACCTTGCGTGCCTCGGGGTACGGTATGACCTCGACCGAGGCTACCGTCAAAATAGAGAAGGCCGAGCCCAACGTCAAGTCCTGGCCCTCTTTGGTGGTCAACCCGTACGAAATCAACTACGGCGAGCAGTTGGATTCTTCGTCCAAGACCTTGAGTATCGTGCGCGTCAACGATTCCGCCGTGGTGGCGGACGGCAACGGTTCGCCCGTCGCCGGTAACTTCGGCTGGGCGTCCGTGACCCCCACCGTCAACGTGAGCGCGTACGACGTGATATTCACCCCCTCGGGAGACGTGGCGGATAAGACGAGCCCCGCGCACAACTTCCGTACAGTGAGTATGAACGCCAAGGTGAGCCGCCGTTTGCCCGTGACCGTTTTGCCCGTCACGCCCACTATGGTGACCGAGCCGACCCTGCCCACCGGCGTGCAACGCGGCGTCAAGTTGTCTTCCATCTCCATGTCGGGGTATAAATTCGCCATGGTCGCCGCCGACGGCACCGAGACGGCCGTCGCCGGTACGCTGTTCTGGGGCTACCTCAATACGGACGAGACCATCAATCGCAAGTATATCGCGATGGATGAGAACAACAGCCCCTTGGTCGAGGTGGACAACCGCTACACCGACCAAAACGGGGATATTCACGTGGGTTATCCCGCGGTCTTCGTGCCCAAGGATAGCGTCAACTACAATTTGCAACAACTCTATATCAAAATCATCGTCAATCCCTTGGTCGCCACCTTCGACGACGCAAGTTTGTTCCAAGGCGTCACCGCCGCGCCCATCCGCTTCGGACAACCGTTGAGAGCAGCCGTGTTGTCCAATAACGGCAGGGGCCGCTGTGACCAAGAGAACGGCGAAGGAACCTTTATGTGGGACGACAGTATGTACGTGGTAGGTACCAATACCCCCGTGCCCGATTATGTGCCCGATACCACTACGACCGAGGATAATCCTCTCTACTTCGACGTGCGTTTCGTGCCCGACCATCCCGAGTACGTGACGTCTGCCGTCTACCGCGTGGCCGTCACCGTGCTGCCCGCCGAGGCCTCGGTGGACGTGCTCCCCGCGGTGTCCAACCAAGTGGACTACAACGCCACTTTGGAAGCGTGCACCCTTTCGGGCGGCAAGATGGTGTACGACCGCTTCGTCGAATACGCCTACGACCAAGCCACCGACACTTGGTACAATCGCTACGAAAAAGAAGAAATCTACGGCGTCTTCCGCTGGGCCGACCCCAATAGAAGACCCGATTCGTATCCCGCCGACGTCAATAACGTGGATACCTATTTCTGCGAGGTGGTCTTTGCGCTCAACGTGCCCGCCGACGCGGAATACTACGTCATTCCCGAGAATATCACGGTGCCCGTGCAGGTGAAGAAAACGCAACTCAACGCGTTGACCAACCTACCCACTTTGTCCGCTACCTTCGGCACGCCTTTGGCCGAGGTGACCTTCCCCGTCTATACGGCTACCGCCGACCGAGTGGACGAGCACGGTGAAAGAGTGTACGATCCCATCTCGGGCGAGCCGTATACCATCAACGTCTACGGCGAGTTGGTGTGGAAAGACCCCGCCCTCTATCACGTGGGCGACAGAGATACGTTCTGGGCGATATTCCGTCCGTCGACCGAATACGGTATGTACGCCGAGCGCGAGGTGGAAATTCGCGTGCGCTCTACGCCGGCGGATATCGACCTCGGCCTGAGCGTGCTGCCCAAGATGGCCACGAGGCTCGAAGTGGGCACGACGCTCTCCGACGCCTGGTTTACGGGCGAAGAACCCGGCTACGTGGATATGACCGGCGTTCGCCTGTACGTGCGCGGCTATACGCAGGGCGCGTCTACGACGCTCATCCCCATCACGGGCTATTTCTATTGGGAGTACACGCGTGAGGTGACGCCCGCCGTCACTTCCTACGAGGCGTATTTCCAACCTGCCGACGAGTATCGCGGCAAGGTGAATCCCTTTACGTTCTCCATCTCTATCGACTTGGTGACCGATAGCAGTTGCTTCGTCATCGAGACCTCGACCGACGGCACCGCCGTCATCAAGGGCTTGGTGGCGCATACTTGCGCGGGCGGCCACGCCGACCTCGTCATCGCCTCTACCGTCAAGTCGGAGGGGCAGACCTATACCGTGACGGGTATCGCGGCGGGTGCGTTCGCCGGTCAGACCGGACTGCGCTCCATCGAATTGCCCGAAACCCTGACCGCTATCGGCGAGGGCGCGTTCCGCGGCTGTACGTCGTTGACCGCCGTGGTCATTCCGTCCCAAGTGGAGCGTATCGAGGCTTCGGCGTTCCGCGGCTGTACGTCGCTCGCATCGGTGGAAAACGGCAGCGTGAAATTGAATAAAATCGGTGAATTTGCCTTCGCAGAGTGCAACGCTTTGACCGCGTTCGCCATTTCGTCGGGCGTGACCGACGTGGGCGCGGGCGCTTTCATGGGCTGTGGCAACCTGCGCACGCTCACCGTGGATATCTCCAACGGCGGCTACTTCGTCCAGGACGGCGCTTTGTATAAGCGCATCGAGGGCGGCTTGATGCTGCATACCTACCTTTCGGGCAACGCGCGCTTTACCTTTAAGCTGCCCGCCGAGGAAGGTCGCTCGGTCGTGTCGATCGGCAGTTACGCCTTTGCATCTTCGGACAACGTGTTGCAAGAGGTCGTGGGTACCAAAGTGCGTACCGTCGGCTCGCACGCGTTCGACGGCTGCAATTCGCTCAGGCACCTCTATTTGATGGACGAGAGCCTCTTGTCCGCCGCGGGCGCCGTCAGTTGGGCGGACGTCTTCGCGGGCGTGGGCAACCTGACCGTGTACGGCTCCTTGGAAGCGGGCGAGATCGCCACGGGGCTTGCCGCGCAGACCAACGTCACCTATAAACGCTGGACGCTGGACGCCGTTCTTAACTATGTTAAGAATGACGACGGCTGTACGGTGGACGGCTTCGCGGAGGACGCCACCGAAGCGGATATCGCCTTGGTGGAAGATTTGATCGTTCCCGCCGTGGGCGTCATCGTCGAAACGGACGGCGAGGGGCAACCCGTCGAGAAACGGTATCCCGTCACCGAAGTGCGCGGATTCGGCTATAATAACGTCATCCGCCGCGTCGTACTGCCCGAAAGCGTCGTGAAAGTCGTGTCCAACGCCTTCTACGAGTGCCGCAGCATCGCCGAAGTGGTCTTCTTCGAGGGCTTGACTTCCATAGGCGACGAGGCGTTCTTCAATAATATTTCGCTGACCGAACTGTATATCCCCGCTTCCGTCCAAGACCTCGGCAAGCGTGCGTTCGGTAACTGCCGCAACCTGGCGGGCATCACCTTCGCCGCCGATTGCGATTCGTTCGGCGACAACGCGTTCGTCGACTGCAACGCGGGCTTGCTCATCTACGGCCCCGCCAAGAAAGCGGACGGCAGCGAGTCCAATCTCGCCGAATACTGCGCCAAATACGAATTGGCGTTCAACCTCTACACGCCCACCAGCTGCTTCGTCTATTCCAAGACGGCGGCGGGTGACGCCATCGTCATCGAGGGCCTGCGCAACCACGTTTGCAACGGCCACGAAGAGGTGCGTATCCCCGTGTCTATCGGCGGTCTGCCCGTGACGCGCATTGCGGCGGGCGCATTCCAAGGCGCAACGGACGTGGAAGTGATTTACGTGCCCGCGGGCGTCAACTATATCGGTATCGACGCATTTGCCGGCTGCGTGTCGTTGCGGAATATCGTCATCGACGAGGGCAACACGTTCTACGCCTACGTGGCGACCTACAACGATGACGGTAGCATCCAGACCGCCGCTTTGATGAACGCCATGCGCAACCGTCTTATCGCGTATCTGCCCATCTCGTCGGCGACGGCGTACACCGTGCCCGACGCGGTGAAGATCATCGACGACAGCGCCTTTGCCAACGCGACCAACTTGCGTTCGGTCAATATCGGCGTGGGCGTCAATACCATCGGCAACAACGTCTTCGCAGGCTCTGCCGTGACCGAGATCGTGGTGGGCGGCAACGCCAACTTCGCCTTTGAAAACGGCATCCTCTACAACGCAGACAAGACCCAACTCGTGGTGTATTTGCCCGCGTGTATGACGGCTTACGTCACCGTGCCCGCCGGCGTGCGCTCGATCGGCCGCTACGCCTTTGCGGGCAACAACGTGCTGCAATCGGTCGTGTTCGAGGGTAGGGTGAACGAAATCGGCGAGTACGCCTTTGCCAACTGCTATCAACTGTTCAGCGTGTCCGCGCACGACAGCATTGCGGCCATTCGTTCCTCGGCCTTTGCGGGGTGCGCCAATCTAGTGTGCCTGTATATCGAGGGGGATTGCTCCGAGATCGCGAAAGGCGCCTTTGACAACGCCGAGAATCTCGTCATCTACAGTCCCAACGGCTCGACGTTGGAAGTGCTGTGTGAGGACCAATACAACTACGTCGCTTGCGATAGCGTGCGGTTGTTCTACTACGAGCAAAGCTACGGCAATAACGTCGTTTTGACGGGTATCAACCGCGTGGATTATCCCGAAATGGATATGCGCGTGGTGTTGCCCTCGTATATTGACGGCAAAGCCGTCACCACTATCGGCGACGAAGCCTTCATCGAAGCTTACCTCGGTACGGGCAGCAGCGTCAAACGCTTGCGCGAGATCTTTATTCCGTCCACGGTGACCGCCATCGGCGCACGCGCGTTCTACGGCGCGAGTATGCTCGACTCCATCTACTTCGACGGCGATATCGACAAAGTGGGCGACAAGATCCGCGTGGGTACGGACGCGTTCAGCCGTCTAAGTGGCAACGTGTCGGTGACCGTTCCCAACGATACCACCAATATCTACGCCTACTTTGAGGATCTGTTTGCTTCGCCCGTCGCCAACGGCGTCATTTCCTTCCACGGCGAGGGTATTTGCTACAATATCAAGGTCAATCGCGAAGACGGCGTGGCCGTGTCCGCCACCGTGCTGGGACTGTTGAACCATATCTGTAAATACTCGCATACGCGTATCACCGTGCCCGCTACCTTCACCGTCTACGAGAACGTGGGCGGCGAGCAGGTGGCTATTGAAGTGCCCGTGACCGAGATCGCGGAGAACGCATTTAAGGGTAGCCGCGTGATAAACGTCACCTTGCCGCAGACCATTACCAAGATCAGTCAATACGCGTTTGCCGATTGTCAGCGGCTGCAATTTATCTATATGCCGGGCGTGACCGAAATCGGCGCGTACGCTTTCCGCAACTGCGAGCGTTTGTCCACCGTGACGTTGAACGACGGCACCAAGACCATCGGCAAGCGCGCCTTTGCGGGCTGTACCAATTTGCAACAAGTCTTTGTGAAAGGCGACTTCTTGAGCTCGGGCGCGGCGGATACCGACGGCGGCCCCATCAAGTACAGCGCCTTTATCAACGAGGACAATTCGCCTTTGCGCTTCGTGATGTTCGTGCCCGAAGCCTACTACAACAAGTACGGCAACGAGTACCTTTTGGACTCGGACGACGTGAAGGTGAAACTGTACGTCGAAACCATCAACAACCTCACCAATACCCAAGGTATCGTGCTGAAACCCTGGAAGGGCTACGAGGGCACGGATAATCTGGTGACCATCGACGGCTTCGTGCTGCAACTCGACGATGAAACCCTCACGGCTACCGTGGTGGGCTATCGTGGCGACGCCACCACCGCCGTGGTGCCCGCGCGCTTCTATTACGTCAAGGACGAAGGTGGCGTGAAGACCTATGTGCAATACGTGGTGAACGCCATCGGTGACGCCGCCTTTACCGACAAAGAGGGCAATACCGTCGGCAGATTGGAAGAGGTCGTCCTGCACGAGAACATTACGTCCATCGGTGCGCGCGCGTTCTTCAATAACACCGCGTTGTGCACCATCACCATCCCCGCATCGGTGAATTACATAGGCGAGCGCGCTTTCTACGGGTGCGTGAAGCTGACCGAAATGTATTTCGCGGCGGACGTGGCCGTCATCGGGCAAAGCGTGGTGTACCAAAACGTGGAATTGAAGGTCTACGGTCCCAACGCGGGCAACGTGTACGACACCTTTGCACGGTACGAATTCGTCAAATATAACAACGTGACCGACCCCGAGTGCTTCGCTATGCGACTGGACGAGGACAGCAATACCTACGCCATCGTGGGCGTGAAAAATCATTATTGCCAACTCGGGCACGTCAACGTGGTCATTCCGTCCTACTATCGCGGCAAAGCCGTGACCGTATTGGACGCCACGGCGTTCAACGGTCAATCCGAGATGTACAGCCTGGTGATCGGCGCGGGTATCAAGACCATCGCGTCGGGCGCCTTTGCGGGTTGCACGTCCCTGACCGAGATTTCCGTCGACCGCAATAACACCAACTTCGCGGTGATCGATCAAGCCTTGACCGATACGCAGGGCAAAGTGATGTATATCTGCATGACCTCTTCGGCCGCGTACACCATTCCTTCGTCCGTCACCACCATCAAGGCGGGCGCGTTCCGCGGCAGCGGCGTGGTCGAGTTGGCCTTGACCTCTACCGTGTCCACCATCGAGACGGGCGCCTTTACGGGCGCGACCAAGTTGACCACCATCATGGGCTTGGGTATGAACGCCAACTTCGCCTTTGCGGACGGCGCATTGTACGCCAAATCGGGCGACGCCGTAGTGGGCCTGTTGATGTATCTCTCCACCGCCAAGGCCGAGAGTTTCGACGTGCCCAAGACGGTCGCTTACGTGTCCGACTACGCCTTCCAAGGCGCGACGGCGCTGCGCCAAGTGACCTTCTACGCCAACGCGCGTATGGGTGTGGACGTCTTTGACGGCACCGATCTCATCGTGTACGGCGTGGGCGATTGCTACGACGTGCAATACGCCTGTATGACCGAGGACGTGGCTTTCCGCCGCACCATCGACCCCGCCTACTACGTCTTGTCCGACGTGCAGGGCGAGGGCGTGAGCCTGGACGGTATCAACGTGCCTCGTGATGAATCTATAGAAGAATCCGTCGTGTACGTGCCCGCCTATATCGGCGGTGCAAAAGTCGTGCGCGTGGGTTACGCCGCCTTTGACGGTATGGGTTACGACTACGTGGACGGCATCGTACTGCCCGACACCGTGAAGACCATCGGCGAGAACGCCTTCCGCGACAGCCGCTTCAAGGGCATCGTGTTGGGCGCGGGCGTGACCGCCATCGGCGCGGGCGCATTGGAAAGCGGCTATCTGCGCGACGTCTATATCTTGGGCGACGCCCGCTTGTACGACGGCGCGTTCTTGTCCTACGATCAGGACGAGACGCTTTGCGTCTACTACTATGGCGACAAGGCCGCCGCCGCCGAATACTTCGCGGGAGAAGACTACTTGTCCGTGGCGAAGATCAAGAACGTGTGCGCATTCGACTTGTCGGCGATGAACGACGAGCAAATCAACGCGCTGGCCTACGAATTCGAGGTGAACGAGCGCGGTAACGGCACCGAGGTAGCCGAAGTCATCGGCTTGCACCAAGGCGTGAGCGTGGTGGATCCCGCCATCCTCACCGTGCCCTCGGTCTACTACCGCTATGAAAAACGATTGGTTTACGCCGTAGAGGGCGACGAAACGTCCGACGTGATCGGCGTCGTGGCGGACGCCACGCCTTATCCCGTCGTGGCCATCGGCGAAATGGCGTTCGCCTACCTCGACCGTATCATCAAGGTGAAACTGCCCGACAGCGTGACCACCATCGGCACGGGCGCCTTTACGGGGTGCGGTTCGTTGTCCGATATAGAGGTGCCCGCGGGCAGCGACTACCGCTTCGACAAACTGTACGGCGTGGTGAGCCTCGGCTTGCCCGACGAGGCCGCGGTGCAAGGCGTGTATTACAAAGCGGATATCAACTTCGGCAAAGAAGAGAAGATCGCTACGGTAGACGGGCGCGACGTGCGTACCACCGTGTTGCTGTTGGACGAAGACTGGGTGCGCTCGCTGGCCACCTCGGATCGCCTGAACGACGTCAACGTGCTGTATCTCACGATGGCGGACGGCTCGACGGCCGAATTGCACCTCTTCACGCGTACCGGCTCGGCCGTATATAACAACGACGAAGTGCTGTACACCTTCTCGGACGGGTACGCCGTCATTCGTCACGGCGTGCTGGATATGACGAGAGTGGTGAACGTGTACGCGTGCGTTTCGATCGATTACGAGCAAGACGTGACGAGCCTACGCGTGCGCAAAGCGGCGCTCGACGCGGCCGTAGACAACGCGAACGATCCCGCCAAGCACAGCCTGACCGTGACCTATCTCGCGGACGACCGCTTGACGAGCCTCGACTATGCTTGGAATAAGGACGGGGACGATATGACCTGGACCAACGCAAACGGCGTGGTGACCGTGGCCTATCGCGAAGGTATCCTGTTCGGTACCAAAGAGCGCGAGGGCGTCTATCGCACCGAAGTCGTGCGTGACTCGCTCGTGGTCTATCTGTCCGTCAACACCGCCACCGAATACACGGTGCCCGACACCGTGCGCACCATCGAGGCGGGCGCGTTCTACAATATCGACAACCTGAAACGGTTGACCTTGGGCGCACACGTGGAGGCGGTCGGCGAAAACGCCTTTGTGGGCATGACCTCTTTGCAAGCCTTCCGCGTGGACGCCGCGAACACCCACTTCCGTACGGATAGTTCGGGCGTTCTGCACCAAATCAAAGACAACGGCAAACAGGCTCTCGTGTCCTATCCCGCCGCCATCGTGTCGCAACTGTACCTGATCGGTTCGGACGCGGACGTGGACGAGATCAAGTCGGGCGCCTTTGCCTACGCCAACAACCTGTACGACCTGTACGTGGAGAGTTTCGTCACCACCGTGGGTACCGAAAGCGACCTCTTCTTCGGCGTGACGCTGTTGCCCGACTCCAAGCGTTTGTCGGTGCAAATGCCCAAGCGCGTGCGTTTCAACGGCGAAGAATGGGTGTTGGATACCGCAGGCTACGACCTCTACAATTACTTCCGCGAGTTGGAAGAACTCGGCGCGGTCGTACTCGACCTGCATACGCATAAAGACTGCTTCACCTACGACGAAGCCGGCAACGTGACGGGATTGACCGAGCACGAGTGCGTGAGCGATCACTTCGACGTGGTGGTGCCTTCGTACAGCAACGGCAAGCCCATCCAAGGTATCGGCGAATACGCCTTTAAGGGCGAGTTTATCCGTAGTTTCACCGTGCTGAGCAAGTCGCGCTACTTCACCATCGGCGCGGGCGCTTTCTCGGATTGCGACGCCCTGCGCGAGATCGTCGTGCCCGAAACCACGGGGTACGTGTTCGACCGCGGCGTGCTGTACTTCGAGCACACCTTGCACACCGTCCTCGCCTCGCAGGATTACTACGAGATCCGCCTGGCCTTGAACGAAGTGGACGCCGCGGATATGGCGGTGACCATCAGCGAGGAGAGCAGCGAATTGGCGGGTACGGATACCGTGCTGCACATACTGACCGTGACGGGTATAGATATGGTCTATCCCGCCGCCTTTGCGGGTAACGACTACGTGCACGTCATCTTCTTGAGCGACGCCGTGAAGCAAGTGGGCGAGGGTGCGTTCAGTTACTGCACCTCGCTGGAGCGTATCGACATTCCGCGTACGTCCACCTACTACACCTTCTCCAACGGCGTGCTGTTCGACTACTCCAAGCAGATCCTGCACACCGTGCTGTATCGCCGTACGATGGATCTGTACGACAGCCTGTTCGTCGTGACCAACGACGCTTCGGACAGCGCCAACAACGTGCAGAAGATAGGCGCGCGTGCCTTCGAGGGTACCAACGTGGCGCGTATCAGCCTGCCCGCGACCCTGAAAGATATCGGCGACCACGCGTTCGCGGATATGTACTACCTGACCTATATCTATTTCGAGTCCTCGGTGGACAACATCAACTTCGAAACGGGCGTGGATATCTTCGGCTACTACGACAAGGGCGAATTGCATAACCAAATCGTGGCCTACGGCCCCGCCGGTACCAACCCCGAGTCCACCTCGTCCTACGTGGAGAAGTACAGCAATATCTGCCGCTACTTCTTCGAGGCGTACTTCGGCGATATGACGGACGTGGACGTGCTGAAAGATATGCAATGGTATACCTCGGCCGCCTCTTCCTTGCCCGCCGTATATAAACCTTGGACCGACTTCACCAAGTTCGATTATGAGTACGACGAGGAGAACAAGACGGCGCACGTGGTACGCTTGAACACCACGCCGCATCCCGATTATGTGGAGGGCACCGAAGAGATCGTCGTGCCTATGTTCACCTATCTCAACGATACGGAAGGTGCGCGTGCGGGTTACCGCATCACGTCCATCGGCTCCACCGCTTTCGTCGGTCACGGCGAAATCAAATCCCTTACCTTGCTCTACAACGTCAAGTCGGTAGAGGAGGGCTTCATGAAGGGCGCGGTCAACGTGACCGAGTTGATTATCCAAGACAACGATAATTACTTCGTGGAGATAGAGGGCGACGAGCGCAACGCCAAGGTGACCATGTTCAGCTCGGGCTATCACACCTTGATGGCGTTCTTGCCCTTCGGGACGGGCAACTACACCGTGCGTAACGGCGTGGAGCGTATCGCGGCGGCGGCATTTGCCTACAGCCACCTCAACAACGTGTTCGTGTACGGCTCGGTGACCGAGATCGGCGCGGGTGCGTTCGCGTGCTGTAATAGTATGAATACCATCACCATTCAGGACGCCAACAGCCGCTACACCTTTGCGGATTATACCTTGTACTACACTTTGGACGACAGCGGCAACACCATGCTGCACACCTATCTCGCCCGTGGTAACGGCATCAACCGCACGTACACCGTGCCTCAACGCGTGACGCAGATCAACGACTACGCGTTCGAGGGCAACTTCAACCTGAACACCATCCGCCTGCCCGAGTATCCGGTGGGCGACGAAGTGCGTTCGGTGCGCTACGTGGGCGAGCATGCCTTTGCGGGTATGACCGCCGTCAATCAAATCATCTTCGAGGGCTACACGGTGGTTTCGCAAGCGGTCGACGAGGACGCGGACGGCGCCATCGAATTGGCCGCCGAAGATTCGGACATCCGCTTCGTGCTGGTGGGCGCGCGCCGCAGTTTCGCCTTTAACGAGGACTTCGCCCAAGCCTGGAAAGACTTGGATACGCTGTATCTGCGGGTGCTCTTGCCCTCGGGTGAGGAATATACCCTCTACTACGACGGCTCCGAAACGCCCGACGGCGACTACTTCACCTATTCCTTGACGGGCGAACGCCTCGAGATGGTGGACGAGAACGGCGTGGTGACGCAAAAGACGGTGAAACACGTCTACAATAAGTACGCGCCCGGCACGCAATACGTCTTCTTGACCATCCACTACGACGACAAGGACTACGCCTTCGACTACACCGTGGAAGTGGAGCCTTTCGTCGACACGTTCGGCGGACTGAATAAACCCGTGACCGTGTATGCGCCCGTGGATAGCGACCTGTGGCACCAAGCCACTATGAACGCCAACGTGAATTACGTTGGCTTCACGCCCAAGACCGCCCTCAACTGGACGGTGGTGAAACGCGATAACCGCGACGCGGTGGTGGTGGAAGGCTACGGCGAGAACGTGGTGGCCGTCTACGCCAAAGAAGACTACCGCGAGGGCGCGTATACCGTGCGCGGCGATTTGTCTACCTTGATCGTACCTATGTACATCAACAATATGCCCGTGTACGCGGTGGCGGACGAAGCGTTCCACTCCACCGACGAGGCCTACAAAGCGGCGGCGGCCTACGACGTGGCCGAATTGCCCTTCGACTACGACAACAGAGAGGCCTTCGTGGACTTCGTGGCCAACAACGATTACGGCGAGGCGGTGCGCAAGGCTATGCTGCACGCCAGACTGGAAAAGGTGATCACCTTGTCCAACCTGCAATCGGTGGGCGCGGGCGCATTCGAGAACCTGTCCAACCTGACGTCCGTCACCATCTGCAATACGCTGGTGGATATGGGCGCGGGCGCTTTTGCTTACGACGACAAGGTGCAAGAGGTCAACGTCGTGAATAACGGCTACTTCTTTATGGAAGGCCCAGCGCTCTTCGCGGACGGCGGCCGTACCTTGCACACCCTCTTCGACGGGTTGATCACCGAATACTACTACGAGACCACGCGCGAGGCGACCAAGGTGGGCGCTCGTGCCTTCGACGGCATAGAGAAGCTCGAATACGTCACCTTGCCCGTGTACACGCAATCGGTGGGTGAGTTGGCCTTTGCCAATATGCCCAACCTCGAAGAGATCTACTTCATCAACAATATCACCTTGCCCGCCAACGCCTTCCAAGGCACGATGGTCGGCTTTACGGTGTACGCGCCCAAGGGCGACGCGTTGGCCATCTACTGTAATACCTACGGCTACAACTACGTGGCCTGGACCTCGGAGGCCAACTTCTCCTACACCGTCCGCAACAACGCCGTGACCATCACCAAACTGAAGGGTACGGCCGAGGGCGGCAGTTCGCTGACCGATATCGTGATACCTATGTATATAGGCGGCGTAAAGGTGACGACCATCGCGGCGGAGGCCTTCGTCATGACCTCCAGCCAGGCCATCAAATCCATCATCATCCCGACCTCGGTGACCACCATCGGCCGCGCGGCTTTCTCGGGCTGCACGTCCCTCGCTTCCATCATCATTCCGTATAGCGTGACCTCTATCGGCGACAGCGCCTTTGCGGGCTGCTCCAACCTCTTGGAAGTGGTGTTCGTCAACGACGTGGAATCGGTGGGCTCCAACGTGTTCGCCTCGGTGAGCGCCAATCTCATCGTGTATTATTCGTCCGTGCATACTACGGGTACCGCGCGTACGAGTAATATTGTCGCGTACGCTACGCGCGAGGGCTTGACCGTCAACAAGGGCACGCCCAGCACCTGCTTCAACTACACCACCTATACGACGGCGGGCGGGGAGAGCGTCGTGCGTATCGACAGCATCAAGAAACACGTGTGCGGCTACAACCACGCCGCTATCGTCATACCCGACTATGTGGGCGGCAAGCGCGTGACGCGCCTGTCGGACGGCGCTTTGAGCAGTAACCCCGATATGCGTTCGGTCACCCTCGGCGCGTTCATCCAAGACGTGGGCGTGACCACCTTCTCGGGTTGCAAGCAGTTGGAGACCTTGAAGATCAGCGAGAAGAACGAGTATCTGTCCTATGCGGCGGGCGGTATCTACACCGCCGACGGGACCAAACTGCTCCTCGTGGTGTCGGCCTTGGTGGGCGACGGCGCCTTTACGACGACGGACGTCACCACCACCATTTCGGCGGGCGCCTTTAAGGATACCGACGTGAAATCGGTGACCTTGGGCGCGGCGGTAGAGAATATTCAAAGCGGCGCCTTCGCTTCGTGCGCCAAATTGACGTCTATCGCGGTGGCGGAAGGTAACCGCTATTACGCCTCGCAGGACGGCGTGCTGTACAACAATATCTTCAGTATATTGGTGGCCTATCCGTCCGGCAGAGAAGAGGAAAGCTTCACCGTGCCCAATAGCGTCATTTCCATCTCGGCGGGCGCCTTTACCGGCTCGACCAAACTGCGCTCGGTGACCATCGGCACGGGTATCCGCGTCATCGGCAACGAGGCCTTCGTGGATTGCTCGTCCCTCTACGACGTGCAAGTATTGGGCGACTTGACCAGCATGGGCGCGGACGTCTTCGACGGCTGCAACGAGCAGTTGGTCGTGAGTTCGGTCTACAGCGGCTCGACCTTGGCGCTCTACTGCGTCAACCATATCATCGAATTCCGCGTGGCTACGCCGCTCAACTACTTCGTGACCTCGACGACCAATATGGCCGAGGGCACCATCGCCATCGTGGGTTGGAACGACGTCGCAAGTTTGGAGAACGTGCACGACTTGCTGATACCTATGTATATCAACAACAAGCGCGTGACGGTCATCGGCGACCGCGCCTTCCAGAACAACCAGAACGTCAAGAGCGTCATCTTCCCCAACACCGTGCAGTCGGTGGGCGTGGCGGCCTTTGCGGGTTGTTCCAACCTGTCCAGCATGGTGGTAGGTAAGGGCTTGCGTTCGGTGCTCAACAACGCGTTCTACAACTGCGCCGACCTCGATACCGTGTACTTCATGGGTGAGGACGTCAACTTCTACGTGGACGTGTTCGAGGGCGTCAATCTGGCCGAATGCGAGGCCTACGTGGACGCCTTGTCGCGCGGTACGGCCATCGCCGACCTGCCCATGACCGCCAAGTTGACGGCGCTCGGCTTCAACGTGAGCGACCTCGAATACAGCAGTTGCTTCCGTACCTCGGCCAAGAACGGTCACGAACTCATCATCAACGGCTTGAAAGATCACGTGTGTCCCGTGAGCCACAGCCTCATCGTCATTCCGTCCGTCATCATGGTGAACGGCGAGGCCAATACCGTGACCGAAATAGCGCCCGGCGCCTTTGCGGACGAGCGCAGCGCCGACCTCGTGAAGATCTCTATCCCGTCTACGGTCACCTTCATCGGCGAGGGTGCCTTCGCGGGTTGCTCCAACTTGTTGGAAATCGACCTCACGGGCAACCGCAATTACGTCTTTGAATCGGGCGCTTTGTATTACAACAACAAGTCCGAATTGCACACCTATCTGCCTTCGTCGAGCGCGTTGACCTTTACGGTGCCCAGCCAGGTGTCCACCATCTACGACTACGCCTTCGCCAACGCCGTCAACCTGACGGCCATCACGTTCGTCAAGGACGTCAACGTGGGCAAGGGCGTCTTCGACGGCTTGTCCAACAACGTGCGTATCTTCGGACCCATGTGGTACGACAAGGATAACAAGAAGTACAGCCATCTGTACGCCTCGTTCGCCATCGAGTATCTGTGTATGCGCAATTCGACGCCCGACGACGACGGCTACTATAAGCAGGCCAATATGGGCTTCTATGCGGACGGCGCCAATTATCTGGACGCCCCGCTGCCGGGCGGCAACGTCATCGTGCCCGTGTTTACGGCGGATAACTTCGACGACTTCACGCTCATTGCGGATAACTTCAAATACGAATACCTCGAGGACGATACCGTGCGTATCACCGAGTACACGGAGAACGACGAGAGCATTATCGTGCCTCAATACATCAACGAGCGCTTGGTGACCGTCATCGGCGCGGACGTCTTCCGCGGCAAAGCGGCCGCAACCGTCATATTGCCCGACGGTCTGACCACCATCGAGGCGTACGCCTTTGCGGATTGCGCCAACCTCGAGCGTATCGTCTTCCCCGCGTCTATGCGCGTCATAGGCGACTTCGCCTTCCTCAACTGTACCTCTCTCTACGAGGCCTACTTCGTGGGCGAGGTCGGTCAGCTGGGCGAGAACGTCTTTGCCAACACCTACGCGATGTCTTATACCACGAGCCTGGGCACCGAAAGCTACAAGATAGCCATCTTCGGCCCCGCGGGCGGGTATTTGTCGAGCTACTTCGACTCCACCAACTCCTTCAACGAAGGCACCAACTTCAACTGCTTCGAGTGGGAGCTTTCGGCGGGCGGCAACGAGGTCGTCATCACGGGTATCAAGGCGCATAACTGCTACGGCTCGCACGACGTCATCCTCATCCCCGACACCATCAACGGCAAGCCCGTGACGGCGTTGGCGGACGATTTGTTCCGCGGCAACAGCTCTGTGAGCCGCGTCAAGTTGCCCAAGAACCTGAAGGTCATCAACGACAACCTGTTCGGCGATTGCAGCAACCTGACCATGGTCAATATTCCCAACGGCGTGACCGAGATCGGCGCAAAGGCGTTCTACAACTGCGTGAGTCTGCGTACCTTCGTGTTGCCCGACAGCCTGACCGCCATCGGCGCGTACGCCTTCGCCAACTGCCACGCCTTGGGCGCGGATATCACCACGGTCGAGGGCGAAGAAGTGGGCGGCGTGGTGCTGCCCGAGAGCATAACGCGCCTGAGCGAGGGTATGTTCGAGAACTGCTACAACCTCGTGATGCTGCGTATGAGCAACAAGATACGCGTCTTCCCCGCGCGCTTCCTCAAGAATACGCGTGCGCTCAAGACCATCCGCGTGTTCGATCTGCTCACCGAGAACACCTTGCCCAAGGATATCTACGAATTGGGCGCCGAGGCCTTCCGCGGCTCCTTGTATCCCTCCGTCGCCGTAGCCATTCACGCATACGGCTGGCAGACCTTGGGCGACAAGGCCTTTGCGGATACGGCTATCTCCGACTTCGTCTTCGGCTCCATCTCCAAGTTGGGCGTGGGCGTGTTCTCCAACTGTCCCAAACTGCAACTGTCGCAAAATACCACCGACGTATCGCCCAACTACTGGGTGGAGAACGGTATTTTGTACGAGTCGTTCACGATGCCCAACGTGGCGTCGACCGACGCCGTGTCCGCCAATGCGTCCGAAGCCAATCTGACCGTCAACGAGAACGGCACGGGCGACGCGACGCCCGGGCTACTTGCCGCTTCGGACAACGTGGGTAACTTCACCTTCGACGCGCATCCGAAACCCGCCAACGTCAACGACGGCGCGGACGTGACCGGACTCTCCGCCGAGGAGATCGCCCGCGACTTCGACAAGAGCCATATCGACAATACCACCGAGCGCTACTACTACAAAGAGGCCAACCGTGAGATTGTCGAGAGTTCTATCGAAGTATACTTCGAGGGCGATTCCAAGTCGGTGAAACCCTCGCACGTGGATATTAACCCCATCTACGACGCGAATAGCCGCATCACCCAATACAACGTGATCGTCTATGTGGACGCCGATACCTTGTCCGCTAAGTTGGCGGGCGGCTCCTTCTCGGCCACCGTCACCTTCGACTACACCTATCTCGCACACGTCACTTACACGCGCAAAGAGTACGGCTTCTGGGGCAACGAGTTGTCTATGCATAACGGCTGGGCCTCCGAGTCCGAGCGCAAGACCGGTAGCGCGGAAGCCGGCCTCGGCTCCAACGTCGAGGTGGGTACCTTGGTGGGCGCCGCCTATACGCAGGAATTCGACGTGAGCGGCGTGCCCGTCGCCGACAGCTTCCAAGAGTTGGAAATGGGCGCGAGCGAGACCAGCTTCGACAACTGCTTCGAGTACGTCAACGCTTCGGGTAGAGTGAGATTGAAGGCGGAAGGTTTCTCCAAGTTGGATACGACCGAGAGCGACCTCTCCTTGCGTCTGCAATTCCGTAACGCGGCGGGCGATTTGCAATTCTATTACGCCAAATTCAACTGCGCCGTCCGTTTGACCAGCGTCAAAGTGCTGAGCGCGCTGCACACCGTGCCCGCATCCACCACGCTGGAGGATACCATCGACAAGAAAGAGTTTGACGACGGTTTCAACTTCTATTACGACGAGACGAGCGGTAAGTATTATTACAACGGCGCACAGGCTACCTTCAGCAACGGTATCTTGGTGAACAGCGAATTGTACGGCGATATTTCCGTGCGTAAAGCCCTCGGCAAGGATAAAGTGCGCTCGGTGCATACCATCCGCGCCTTTGCGTTCGAGGGGTGCTTCAATATCCGCCGCCTGCTCATCCCGGCGACCGTGCAGGATATCGAGGAGGGCGCGTTCATCAACGTGACCAACCTCATCGAAATGGGCACCGAAAACGAGAAGTTCAAAGTGCTCAAGATAGACATGAACCACAACCAATACGCCTACGTGGGCGGCGCTTTGCTGCAGACCAATTACGACGACGCGGGCAACGTGATCTACGACGCGGAGGGCAATACCACCTATACGCTCATCAGTTTCCTGTCTACGTCTGCGGTGGAGACCTACGCCATTCCCACCTTTGCGCGCGACGGTTACGCGGTGACCGCCGTGGGCGCGTATGCGTTCGCTTACAACAAGCGCCTGACGTCCATCGACTTGGGCAACGTGACCTACGTGGGCGAATACGCCTTTGCGGATTGCGCCCTGACCACGGTGACGATGCCCGCCTCTATCGAGTACGTGGGTGCGCACGCCTTCGACGGCTGTCCCTTGGTGAGCGTGTACTTCCCCGAGGGTGTGGTGAATAACACGGGCGTGGAAGTCACCGAGGATACCATGGCCGAGCGTATGCACGAGTTTATGGGCGACGCCATCTTCGGCGACAACGTCAACGTGTATCTCTACAGCCCGTTGGCGGTTTCGCCGACCAATATCCTGTCGTCTTACGCGGCTATGTACAAGCCTTTGGACGAGGTGAAGGCGTTGACCTACAAGCGCATCTCCGCCATCGCCGACTTCACCTACGAGGTGGTGGACGATACCATCCGTATCAACCGCTACGTGGGTACGGGCGTGAAGGATATCGAAGTGCCCGATATGATCGACGGATTGCCCGTAACGGCCATCTTGGCCGAGGCCTTTATCAACAAGACCGATTTGGAGCGCGTGTACGTGCCCGTATCGGTGATGGCCATCGGCAACCGTGCGTTCTACGGCTGTAAGAATTTGACCGCCGTGTACGTGGAGGGCGTCGTGACCGACCTCGGCAGCGATATCTTCGCACAATGCGACTTCGACGACCCGGAGGACGTCAACAAAGTCAACGTGTTCGGCGTGGTGGCTACCGAGTTGGAGGATTACTGCAACAATAACGAAATCAGTTATAACGTGGGCAGCTACGTGGGCTGCTTCCATATCATCGCCAAGGACGTGGCCGGCAACGTGACCTATTGGATCGACGGATTGAACAACCACAACTGCAATACGTCGCACAAGTATATTACCATTCCCACCGCCTTCAACGGCAAAGCCGTCGCGGGTATCGAGGAGAACGCGTTCCGCGGTAAGGATATCGTGACGGTGACCGTCAACGCGGGCCAAAAGGACTTCACCATCAAGGAGGGCGCGTTCCAAGGCTGCGCCAACCTGACTTCGGTGTTCCTCTTGGGTGAACACGGCTACGAGACCATCGTGGAGGAGTGCGCGTTCGACGACTACGCGTCGGGCGTGACCGTCTACGTCAACCACGGCGGCGCGTTCTTCTACGACGATACGAGCGATTGCCTGCGCCGTGCGCATATCGAAGCCGTCAACGTGAAAGACGACTTCGTCATCGAGCCCGTGACGGGCGGCGTGTCTATCGTGCGCGTGGGCTCTAACGTCATCACCGCCGATAACAATCGCATCCGCATTCCCAACCAAATCGACGGCAAGAACGTCGTGGCCATCGGCGACCAAGCCTTCGTCGGACAGACCGAATTGAAGACGGTCGTGTTGGGCGCCTACGTAACGAGCATCGGCTGGCACGCCTTCGAGGATTGCACCAAGTTGTCCTACGTGTACCTGCCCGACAGCTTGCGCACCATCGGTCGCAACGCGTTCTCGGGTTGTACGTCCCTGACGAGCCTTATCGTGCCCGCCAAGGTCACCGACATCGGCGACGAGGCGTTCTCGGGCTGCACCGCTTTGAAACAACTGCGTATCTGCGGCTATCCCGAGGTGGGCGGCGGTCTGTTGGACGGCATAAGACAGCGCGGCTTCGTGCAGATCCACAAGGATAACGCCTATCTTACGCGCTACTTCCGCAACAATTACAGCATCAAGGCCACCTATATCGAGGACTTGTCCAACGCCGAGAAGTGCGTGGAGTGCCTGACCTACGAGGTGGTGCTGGACGACGAGGAATTGGACGACTGCGTGATCATCACGGGCGTGAAGTCGCATACGGGCTGCGCTATGGGCAACCACAAGAATCTCGTCATACCCGCCGCTATCGGCGGTCTGCCCGTGCTGAAGATCCAAGAAAGAGCCTTCTCGGGCAACGAGATATTGGAGAGCATCACCATCGACAACACCACCGTCAACAACGGCCGTAACACCACGGGTATCGTCATCGGCGAAGGTGCGTTCGAGGGCTGCGTCAATCTGGGTCGCGCGGTACTCGGCAAGGTGGAAGAAATCGCCACCGCCGCCTTCCGCAACTGTACGGTGCTGTCGAGCATTACGATGAGCGCCGCGCGCAATACCGTCATCGGTACGCGCACCGAGGGCGTGGGTATCACCTACGAGGTGGCCTCCGTCTTCGAGGGCTGCACCAACCTGTCGCAGATCGAGATCGACAACAAGACGTACCTGACGCAGAACAAGGACGTCCGCTACTATTCGGCCAACGGCGCGTTGTACAGCAACGACAATATCCTCTTGTACGTCTACCGTATCAGCGAGGGTACCTACGCGCCCGACAGCGCAAGGAAGATCGCGGACGGCGCCTTCTCGGCGGGCGGCAACGTGAAGAACCTCGTGTTGCCCAAGACCATAGAGGAATTCGACTGCAACGTGCTATTGAACGCCGAGAGCGGGCAACTGTACGTCCATTTGACCGATATCTACGTCACCGTGGACGTCACCGCAGCGGTGCCCGCGCATATCCGCCTCGTCAACGCCAAAGTGTTGAAGGATAACGGCGTGACCGTGCACTATCCCATCGACCCCGCCGACCCGACGCACGAGACCGTCGAAGCGGACGACGCCGACATCAAGAAGGTGTCCTACGTGCCGCAGGAAATGTTCGACTTCAGCGTGCGCGTGGAGGATATGGAAGAGGGCGAGATCTACCGCAACAAAGACCTCTACTACAACTACCGCAAGGATTCGACGGCCTGGGCGGCCACCGTGGGTAATTTCTCCCTGGCCTCCGACAGCGTGTACGCCATCCGTTCGTACCAAGTCTTCCGCAAGGTGGGCGGCAACGAGTGGTATCGGTACGCCGACGACCAAATGACGGACGTGACCGCGTCGATATTGGACGATATGATCGTCCGCGACGACCGCTTGTACACCTTTAACCGTTCGCTGGATCTCACGAAACCCGTCGTGGTGGAAGAGGGCGACGTGAAGAAGTACTTCGGCGAGTTGTATTCGCGCTACTTCGCCTTGATTAAATCGGGCAACGTATATAGCGCCGCCTACGTCTATACGCGTATGGAAGGCGACCAAGAGAAAGTCTACACCTTTGCAAACGGCGCCTTCAAAGAAGAGAACGGCGACGCGGTCTACTTGATGCATACCGCCAAACTGGTGACCACCGTGGACGTCATCACGGGTGAAACCTATCTGTATTACCTGCGTGCGTCGGACGGCGCGATGGTCAAGGCCGCGTTCGCCATCGATTACGACGAGGCGGCGGACGAAGAATGGTATATGCGTACCGTGAGCGCCACCGGTAACGCCACCTTGACCGAGGTGAACGTGGTGGGCGGCTACGTCTTCGCGGGCGTAGAGAAGCAAAAGACGGACGTGGTGGGCTCGGACGCCTATATGACCACCGCCGAACTGTACCGCAAAGTGCTGGTGCACGTGTTGGAAGGCACGGTGTCGGTGGGCTACGGCTATATGGACGCGGACGGCAACGTGTATCGCCTGAAGTCGGGCGTGCTGACCCTCGTTAACGAGGCCAACACCGTGTACGAGATAGACCAAGCCGTCGTGGGTAAGACCACGGGCTCGGTGATAAGCATTAAGAATCTCGAGGATCCGAATTGGGAGAATAACGAGCGTTGCTACAACGACGTCAACCTGCCCGAGTACGCCTATATCAACGGCGTAAGCTACAAAGTAGTGGAGATAGGCGAATACGGATTCCAAGGCTCCAAGGTGAAGAGCATAACCGTGTCCGGCAACGTCACCACCGTGGCCAAGGGCGCATTCAAGGGTTCGGAACATCTCAGCGAGGTCTACTTCGAGGACAGCGTCGTGCGCTTGGGCGCCGACATCTTCGCCGAGTGCGATAGCCTGACCACCGTCAGCATCGGTCAAAACGTCTCCACCATCGACGGCAACCTCTTCAGCGATCGCAAGTACACTTTGACGAAGAGCGGCTCGGACTACTATATTTACACCTACAAGAAAGTGGGCGGCGTCTACGAGCGCGTGGACCTAAGCGTGTCCATCTCGGAGAACAACCAGCACTTCGTCGCCAAGAATCAAATGATTCTGTCCAAGGACGGCAGCGTGTTGTACGCGCTGTACGGCATCGGCGGAGATATCGTCAAGGACGAACTCAATCCCACCGACTTGTCCAAGTATCGTCGTGAGGTGTTGGGCAAGGTCGTCGCGGATAGCAAGATCAAGTCCATCAGTTTCGAGTTGGACGAGAGTCTGGGCATAAGCGTCATCAAAGAGGGCGCGTTCCGCTCGGCCAAGTACGCCGTGGGTACGTCGACCGCGTATATCGGCATTACCGACGTCGTGTTGCCCTCCACCGTGCGTGCGTTGGAGGCGGGCGCTTTCGACTATATGCCCGACCTTGCGTCCGTTACCATCGGCGGCGAGCCTACCGATATGGGCTACGACGAGGATACTCGCTTGACGGTGTTCGGCGTGGAGAACGAGGAGAATACCAAAGCGCACTCCAAAGTGTTCACAGTGTTGGGTATCGAGGGCAGTATGGTCGAGACCTACTGCGCCGCGCACGGCTTCGCCTATCGCGCGGTCGTCGCCGTGGATAACTTCTATGTGAGCGAGTACAAAGTCAACAACGTGACGACCGGTATCATCATCACGGGCGTGGCGGATAAGAGCAAGGTCAAGAGCAATATGATCATACCCGCCTATCTCACCTACAACGATACGGAATATCCGGTCAAAGCCATCGGGCGCGCGGCGTTCTATGGTATAAGCGCCATCAAGACCTTGGTCTTGCCCGACACCATCACGGAGGTGGGCAATAGCGCCTTTGCCGAGTTGCGCAACTTGCAAACCGCTATCTTCCTCGGTTCGGGTGGCACCATCGCCAACCTGGCGTTTGCCTACGACACCGCCCTCAAAGAGGTGCACTTCTGCGACGATCCCGACGAGCCCGACGCCAATGTGACCAATATCTTCAAGGGCTGCAACCGCAACCTTGTCATCTACACGACCTATCCCGATTTCTTCGCGGGTCAACAACTGGACGGCACGCACAAGGTGGCCGGTAAACTCATCGAGAAGACTACCGCCGACACGTCTACCACCGTGGTGGCGTCCGACCTCAACAAGAACGAGACGGTCGTGACCGACATCAAGTCGGGTGCAACCGCCGCAGTGGGCGGCAAGTACAAGGGTGAGGTAGACTTGCCCAAGTACATCCGAGGCGCGAAGGTCGTGGGTATCGATATCGCAGCCTTCTCCTTGAAGACGGGCGGTTCGGCTATGACCAAACTCACCATTCCCGACAGCGTGCGCTATATTGCGGGCGGTTCCTTCGCGGACGCTACGGCGTTGTCCGAGGTCGTGTTGCCTTCCTCTGTCAAGTTGGTGGGCGCAAACGCATTCAAGATGGTGCGCGACGATTTCCGCGTCTACCTCAACGGCAACGTGGAATTGGACGGCGTGGCGTTCTCTGCCAACAAGACGGTGACCATCTATGCCAGCTCGAATATCCGCATCTTCGTGAAGACCGCGAGCGGCGCTTACTTCAGCGGCTTCGACCAGTTGGGGAACGAAATTACGGGTAAAGTGGACGCGGACGGCAATCCCGTCGGCGTGAGCGTCACCGACTACTGCCGTTGGATGAACCTGAAGGGCGGCAACTGCACCTATACCCCCGTGGTCTATAGCGATACCGCCTACTTCGAGACCGAGATCATCAACGGACTCGAAATAGAGATTACGGGTGTGACCGATCTCGGCAAAGCCGAGAAGTACCTCGTGGTGCCTCGTTATATCAACGGCTACAAGGTGACTACCTTGGGTGACGGCGCATTGGCGCATTGCGACAACTTGGTGAACGTCAGCCTGCCCGAAGACCTGACCGCCATCGGCGACTACGTCTTCGTCGGCACCTTCGAGAACGTCACGGCCGAAGAGAAGGCCGAATACGTCGCCAAGTACAACGCCACGAGCTACTACGAGGTGACCTTCCGTAATCCCAGCTGCGACTTCTTGCTGTTCATCTCGCCCATCGGCGACTACCGCATGATCACCAACAGCAAGAAGGGCGACAACCCCGTGGGCGATAAGCTCGAAAACGTGACGCATATCTACGCGGTACTGCCGACCACTACCGCCACCACGTACTCCTTGAAGACCGACGTGGTCTACATCGCCGAGGGCGCCTTCGCGGGAAGCGGCATCGAATCCTTCTCGGGTAGCAACTCGCACGGTTACTCGGTGTATAAGAGTACGGCCTTGGTGCGTGACAAAGTGACCCTTTTGGCCGTGTCGCCCATCGCGGCGGACGCCAACGTGCCCGCGGGCATTACGACCATCGGCGCGTACGCCTATTACAACTTCGCCAACGAGGCGGTGACCTCAATCAACCTGGGCAACCTGTTGTCCGAGGTGGGCGAGGGTGCCTTCGAGGGCGCTAAGTACGTGGCCAATTATCAAATCGGCTCGGATAGCCTCCTCGAAATCGCCGCGCGTACCTTCTATGGCAACAAGGCCCTGAAGAGTATGCCCTATATCGCCAGCCTGCGCGTCATAGGCGCGGGTGCATTCGCCGAGTCGGGATTGACCGACCTCAACAATATGCCCGACGATCTGTTCACCATTTCGGCAGGTGCGTTCTCCGGCTGTACCGCATTGAAGGAGATTGCTTTGCCCGCCAACGTCACGCATATCGGTGAGGGCGCGTTCCGCGGATGTATCAACCTGTCTTCCTTCACGATGTCGAATGAAGTGGAATACATCGGCGCGTATGCCTTTGCCGAGACGGGGCTCGAAACCATCAGCCTGCCCGAGGCCGTCACCGAGATAGCCGAGGGTCTGTTTGCCGACGCCACCGCGTTGACGTCCATAGAGGCGGAGGGACAAATCACGTCCATCGGCGAGGCTGCTTTCCGCGGCGCTACGTCCCTTACGGGCGTGCCCGCCGCCTTGATGGATACGGTGGCCTACCTCGGCGAGTACGCCTTTGCCGAGAGCGGCATCCGCAGCATTACTATCGGGCAACTGGTGACCGAAGTGCCCGCCTATGCGTTCTATAAGTGCAAGTACCTGACCGACGTCAGCCTGCCCGCCACCATCACGTCCATCGGCGACCACGCCTTTGACGGCTGCAACGGTAAGGCGGACGCTTCCATAGAGGGATTGACCGTCGTGTTCGACTACCGCTCGTCGGGTACGCCCGTCGTCAACGTGGTGGACGAGAACGAGGAAACGGTGAGAACGCACGTCATCCGCACCATCCGCAACAACAACGTCTACGTGGTGGTGGACGGCTATGAATTGCGCGTATTCGGCGGTCGTATGACCGTGGGCGGCAAGGTGACCAAGACCACCGAAGTGAAGTACGAGGACGGTACCAAAGCACTCGTCGCAGAAGTGGGCGATATGACCGTGCGCTACTATGAAGGAAAGCTGTACGTGACGGGCGGCTCCACCCTCAACGTGGGTTGGGGCGTGACCGACGTGCAATTCGGCATCAACGTGACCACCATCGGCGAATTCGCCTTTGCCGACTGCTCGCTGACCGGCCTATTGATTGCCGACGGCGTGGAGACCATCGGCAGATACGCCTTCCGCAACAACGTCAACCTGCAATCCGTCGAAATCGGCGGCAGTTTGGAGAAGATGGGCGACGGCGTGTTCTCGGGCGCGGTGAACCTGGCGGTCATCAACGTCAGTAGCCGCAACACCACCTTTACCAATATGGGCGACGGCGTGCTGTATAGCCGCGAGATCGACGAGTACACGGGGTTGTATACGGGCAACGTCATCCTGAATATCTATCCCGCGGGCCTCGTGCCCTCTACGGCGGACGGCGCGTACGTGCTGCCCGACAATACCGTGGCCATCATGGCGCGTGCCTTCGAGTACAGCAAGTTGGTGTCCGTCAACATCCCCGACAGCGTACGCGAGATAGGCGAGGGCGCCTTTGCGGGTGCTTCGCAACTCTCGTCCGTCTTCTTCGACGGTGACGTGGAGCGCTTGGGCAGCGATATCTTCGACGGCGTGTCCTTCCGCTACTATTGGGCCGCGGACGGTATCTACGTATGGGATGAGAACTTCGACTTCGTCAGCTTGTACGAGGCGGCCGCGGACGGCGCGTACGCCCTCGAAAACGGCAAGTTCAACTGCCTGTACAGTCCCGTGGCAAACGGTGCGTTCGTCTTTGTGGACGGCGAATACGTCGCCTACACCGCGACCAATCCTGTGCACCAAGGCCGTCAGCGCTACACGCGCCGCAGTCCTTTGGCGGGCGCCGCGCGCTACAATAAGCGTTACGACCTCGAATACGTCGAGTCCGACGTGGGCGATTATATCAAGGAAAACGGCGTCTATACGTCCGTGTACACGGAAGACGAGGAGGGCGGATACGTCCTCGGCGAGTACGGCTACGAGCGTTACGACGAGAGCAATCCCGCCCACGCCGACGTCACCCGCTACAGCATTCGTCCTGTGGCCGACAACGTGAAACGCTACGCCAAGGCCGAGCGCTTCAACCTCAATAACCTGGTGGTCGACGTGCCCGCCGACAGCAACTTGTACGACGCGTTCAAGGGCTTGGACGGCTACTACTGCCTGGATAAGGGCGTGGACGTCACCTCTTGCGACGCGTTGGGCATCGTGGTCACCGAGCACACGGCCAAGGCCGACTTCGTCTACGTGGAAGAGGACAAAGTGACCATCAAGGGGCTTGCCTCCACCTTCCGGTCGGACGTGCTGGTCGTACCTGCCTTCATCAACGGTAAGGTGGTCGCCAAGATAGGCGACTTTGCATTCCGCGACGCGGGCATCACCAACTTCGTGATGGGCCGCTACGTGGAGAGCATCGGTCAAGGTATCCTCTACGGCAACCGCTTGACCGACGTGTCCGTGGCGGCCATACCCAACGCGGATTATAACGGTTGGGACGACAGCGAGCCTTACTTCGTCAACGAGCACTTCCGCGTGGCGGAAGGGAACGCCGAGGACGGCGCCCCGTACAAGACGCTCGTGGGTACGGTGAGCGGCTTGAACACCCTCATCGTCTACTTGGTCAACAACACGGCCGAGCGCTTCGTGCTGCCCAAAGATATCGCCGCCATCGGCTACGGCGCGTTCGCCTATAACGGCAACCTCAAACACGTCGAATTGCACGACGACCTCGGCGATATCGCGCCCTATGCGTTCGCATACTGCGATAAGTTGGGCGCCAAGGACGATCCCACGGACGAAGAGGAAGTGGCGCAACCCGTCGTGATACCGCGTTCGGTGGGCTATCTGGCCGAGGGCGTCTTCGCAGGGGACGTCGCGTTGACCGCCGTGTACGCGTACACGGGTACCGCCATCGCCGCGCGCGCGTTCTCTGGCTGCTTGTCCTTGCAGGATATCGGTTGGTACACGTCGTCGGGCGAGGGAGTGCTGTACGTGGACGGCAACTATCTGTTCGACGGCGACAACGGCCTGTTGTACGCCTACGAGGATAGCCGCTGGACCTTGCACACCTTCCTCTCGACCTCGCGCCTACTGAAGAACGGCACCGTCATTCTGCCCGAGCAGTTCGCGGTGGCGGGCACTACGCAAGACGCGATCTACGACATTACGGCCATCGGCGCGTACGCGTTCGAGGGCGCGATCGACGACCTCGAAAAATTGGTCGTCACCTACAACCCCAAGGATCGCAACGTCTTGGTGGGCGAGGGTGCGTTCGTGGGTTCGGCCATCACCGAGTTCCACTTCGAAGGCATCGTCAACGCCTACTATTCGAACGTGTTCGACGCGGGCGTCAAGAAGGTGTATCTGCCCTTCAATTCGCCCATCGGAACTACGCTGTCGGAGGGCGTGCGTACCTACGTCAGCAATCGCTACGACTTGTCCTACGAGGCGTCCGCGGACGCCGTGACCGTGGTCGGCTTGTCCACCGCGGTGACGTCCAAAGACGTGGTGATCCCCTACTATGTAGAGGGCAAAGAGGTCGTGGCCTTGGCCGATTACACGGCGACGGGCGACGCGGAGAAGGACGGCAAAGTCGTGGCCTTTGCGGGTAGCGACATCCGTTCGTTGACGCTCCTCGATAACATCGCCGCCATCCCCGAAAGCTACTTCGCGGGCTGCGCCTACTTGCATACCGTGGATCTGTCTAAGTCCGAGATAGAAGTCATCAGCGCGGAGGCCTTCCTCGGCTGTACCTCGCTGGCGTCCGTCTCGCTGCCGACCGGCATCACCGCCATCGGCGACAGAGCCTTTGCGGGCGACGCGGCCTTGACTACGCTGCCCGAACATAAGTACCGCAACCTGCAATCGGTGGGCGACTACGCCTTCGCCAATACGGGCCTCGTGCGCATCGACCTGTGGGCGGGCGTGAAGAATATCGGCGCGTATGCCTTCGCCAATACCGAGGGCAAGGGCAAAGTGAAGACCTTGGACGTTATCTATTCGGTCGAAAGTATCGGCGAGGGTGCCTTCCAAGGCCATCCCGACCTGAAGTACGTGCACTTCCAAGGCCATAACGACGAGAGTCTGGTGGCCACCAAGCCCGCGATGCCCGAGGGCAAGCACGTCTTTGACAAGGTGGACGGCATACAGGTCAAGATACCCGCCAACGCCACCGCTTTGTACGATTACTTCGTCGGCTTGGGCTACGTGGACAGCGGCGACAATCAGAACCTCTTCCTGTATACGCCCGCGTCTTACTTCGTCAAGACGAAGGTGTACGACGAATGGGGCAATGAGGGCTACGTCCTCGACGGTATCAAGGCCGCCTATAAGAACGAGGTCACGCGGGTGTACTTCCCCGACCAGATCGAGGGCTTGCCCGTCGTGGGCGTGTCTTCGGGCTTCGGCGCTACCTTGGGCGCGGTGACCTTGGTCGAATTCAATACCGACCTTGCCACCATCGGCGAGGGCGCCTTCAAGGGCGTGGCTACCTTGGCGACCGTGGTCTTCGGCACCAAGAACGCGTCCAAGTTGGTGAGCGTCGGCGACTACGCTTTCTTCGGTACGGCGGTAGCGAAATTGACGCTACGTTCTGAGGTACTCGATACCATCGGCGCGTACGCCTTCGCCAATACGGCCCTGACGTCCGTCGAGATCGAGCGCGTGGTGAATATCGGCGACTTCGCCTTTGCCAAGGTGGATACCGTCGAGAGCGAGGGCAAACTCGTAGCCACCAAGGTCAACGAAGACGCCGCCCTCAAGACCGTGGACGTCAACGTGGACGGCGGCTCCGTCGGTCGCTACGCCTTTGCGTATAAGACCGCATTCGAAGACGTCAACCTGGACGGCTCCATCGACACCATCGGCGAGGGCGCGTTCGCTTGGTCCAACCTAACCGCAGACACTATGCCCACCGATAAGTTGGTGGATTACGTGCGTCATATCGGCGCGTTCGCCTTTGCCAATACCAACGTGGTGAAGGTGCCCGCCAACGTCGAGACCATCGGCCGCTTCGCCTTTGCGAGAGGTCTGTTGGTGAACGGCGCGACGGGTACGATGCCTTACGCCGCGGACGGCGTGTACGGCGTGACGGCGGTCAACAAGGATACCTTGGCGACCACCTTGGACAAAGTGACGATCAACTCGGCGGTGCGCGTGGAGGAGGGCGCCTTCTCGGGCACGTCCATCACGTCGCTGTCGATGGGCGCGGGCCTCGCGTACTTCGCCGCAAGCCGCTACGAAACGGACGACCTCGACGCCGCGCTTATCTACGGCGCTCTCGAAGAGACGGTGAAACTGCAAAAGATAACCGTCGTCGAGGGCGATTGCTACGTCGTGAAGAAGGGCGCCTTGTATCGCTACGACGATCTGGACGCCGCTACCCTCATCAAGTATCCCGCCGCCGGCGACGAGGTGAACATGGTCACCAAAGACGCGTTGAGCGTCAGCCTGCTCAAGGTGGGTACGCGTGCCTTCGTGGGCGCCAACGTGAAGACGGTGAAACTGCACGCGGATCGCTTCGCCGCCATCGAGCGCGAGGCCTTTATGGGTACCGGTATCACCTTGCTGCAAGCCAACGGCGTTACTTCGGTGGGTACCAAGGCCTTCTACGGCTGTACCGCGCTCGTCGATTTGACGATGAAAGCGGGCAAAGTCAACGAAGGCAGCACGGATTTGACCGAGGACGCGCTCCACGTGGGCGTGAAGGCCTTTGAGGGTTGTACCTCTCTCGTCTCGGTCAGCGGCCTCACGGGTGCGGGCTGGTACGACGTGGATTCCTTCAAGAATACGGGCGTAACGGTGCTGGTGCTCTCCAATATGGTCGTGAGAATAGACGAGGGCGCCTTCAACAAGGTGACCGCCTTGGTCATTCCCGATATGCTGTATGCCGCCGCCGTGTCGGCGAACGCCTTTGCCGCCAACGTGAAGGTCTACTACATGGCCGACGAGTACGTCACCGTGAGCGCGTACGGCGAGAGCATCTCGAACGGTATCGCTACCACGGGCGCAAAGGTGTCCTACAATAGCGACGACCACTTCAACTTCAAGGTGGTGGACGGCAAGTACCATATAGAGAGTTTCAGGTCGGGTTGCGCCGGTCACGACGATTACCACAACGGCAAAGAATTGTTCTTCGCGCCGTACTGGAACTACAACGGCGTGCTGTACGCGGTGACTACGGACGGCAGTTATACGACGGTGACGCCGGACGGCACCTATACCGAAACGGTGACTCTGCGTCCTTAAACGAAAAAACGGGCAAGTCGGGCGCACCCAACGCCCGATTTGCCCCGAATCAATCGAAGGGCTTGCGTATTGACAAGCAAGCCCGTTGGGTATATAATTAAAGATGATACTTTGTATCATTGGGGAGTTTCGGCTCCCGAGGAGTAGGTATGCAAAAATACTCGTATGTAGCGCTCACGCCCGAGGGTAAGACCGTACGCGGTACGATGATTGCCCAGAGCGATGAGGAAATCAAGCAGTTGGTTACCAAAAACGGTAACTACTGTTTGTCGTTCACACGCTTGAAGGACGAGTCCAAGGGGCAAAAGGCGCTTCCCATCAAGGACGTCATCAACTTTTGCTCGCAACTTGGCTCTATCCTCAAAGCGGGTGTGCCTTTGGCTACGGGACTCGATATGTTGTATTCCAAGACGGAGAAGAAAAACGTCCAGAAGATTATCGGCAACATATACGAACTCGTGCAGAAAGGTAACTCGCTGTCCGACGCGTTGACGCGGCAGGGCAAGAGTTTCCCGCCCATGATGATCAATATGGTCAAAGCAGGCGAAATGAGCGGCGATTTGGACGCCAGCCTCAACAAGCTGGCCGAGCACTTCGACAAGGACGTCAAGCTGCGCAACCAAATCAAATCGGCCACGCGGTACCCCAAGATGCTGGGTATCATCACCTTGGCCGTCGTCATTTTGCTGTCCACGTTGGTCTTGCCCAACATGGTGCAGGGCTTGGATAACATACCGCCTACCACGCAGTTCTTGCTGGGGTTCGCCAATTTCATCATCAAGGATTGGCCCTATATCCTCATCGCGGTGGTGGTGCTGTATCTCGTCCTACCTATGATTAAGGAAATCCCCAAGATTCGATTTGCGTTGGACAAAGTCAAGTTGAAGATACCCAAAGTGGGCAAGTTGGTGCGTATGATCTATACTTCGCGCTTCTCCCGCAACCTCGCCACCTTGTACGAGGGCGGTATCCAACTCATCGACGCGATACAGATGTCCACCCAAATCGTCGGTAATAAATACGTCGAACAATGTATGCAAGAGGCCATCGTCCGCGTGAAAAAGGGCGAGCCTATGAGCAAGGCCATCGCCGCGGCGGGCGTTTTCGACCCCTTGCTGACCTCTATGTTGTTCGTTGGCGAGGAGTCGGGCGTGCTGTCCGACGTACTCACCCGTACCGCCGACTACTTCGACGAAGAGGCGGGCGCGGCGACCAAGGGCTTGACGGATATGTTGCAACCCGTCATGCTTATCGTGATGGCAGGCGTGATCGGCTTCGTGCTGCTTGCCGTCTTGCAACCTATGCTCAGCAGTTACGACCAAGTATAAGGAGGCGCTATGATTTGTATTTATATCAGCGATGACAAGATTAAATTGCTGGAGGGCGGTATGAGCGGCAGCCGTATCGCCGTCAGCAGTTTCTACGATATCAGCACCCGAGCGGGCTGCATCGAAGGGGACGCCATCAAGGATATGGTCGTCTTTACGCAGTCGCTGCAGGATTGCTTGCAGACCACCAACATCAAGCCCGGCAAGGTGACCTACGTCCTGGATTCTTCGCGCGTGGTGTTCCGCGAGATGATCGTGCCCGACGTGCCCGACAACAAACTCAAGAAGGTGATCATCTCCGAGTTGTTCTCGGACGCCAAAGCCTCCACCAATACGGTCGATTACGTGGTGTTGGAGCGCTTCAAAGGCGAGAATAAGGCCTTCAAGTTGCGCATTATGGTGACCTATGTGTCCAACGAGGTCATCGACAACCTGCATACGTCCGCGATGGAATTGGGATTGCAACCCATCGTGTTGGACATCGCACCCAACGCCATCGCCAAACTCATCTCGCAGTACGAGAAGTCCTCGGCCGACCGCAAACTCTTGACCGATACCTTCGTACTGTTGGACTACAAGGACACCTTCATCACCATCACGGTGTTCGATAAGTTCAAGAGTATGTTCAGCAAGAGTTCGGTGCTGTACGTGGCCGACCCCTCGCAACCCGATATGGCCTATCTCGCCACAGAGTTGAGTTCGCAACTCAACAGCACCATTCGTTATTTCCAGACTCGCTATCCCGATTCGGAAGTGGAGGCCGTGTACGTCACGGGCAACGCGGGCGTGCTGGAGCCCATCATGCAGGACATCGCGGACAGCGTGCGCCTGATGATCGGACCTTTGCCCCTGCCGTCGTTCATCAAGGGTATGGAATTACTCGATTACAACGCGTTCAGCGACGCGTTGGGCTCGTTCATCAGGAGGTAGACTATGGCTGCATACAAAAAAGATATAAACCTGTTTAAGGCAGCCGGCGGAGAGCGTGCCAAGTCCAAGAAGATGGCGGCTACCAAGAAATTGGTGTTGGTCGCCGTGTTGGTCATCATTTTGGTGGCGGGCGGCATCGGCGTGTTGCTCTATTTCAACAACGTGTATACCAAAAAGTTGGACGCCCTCAAAAAGACCAAAGAGAATTACGAGCATACGCAATCCGCTACGACCACTTCGGTCGAAGAGTATAAGAGCGTGCAGACGCAAATCAATACCGCCGTGCTGATCGAGTATCAATCTATGCTCAACGCGGGCTTCTCGAGCGATTTGTCGGCGGAAGAGTTGAAGGCCGTGAGGGCGTTCCTTGCGTTAGAGACCACGCCTTTCACCATCGACAACCACTTCGAAGACGTGGTGGACGAGGTGTTGCGCCAACTCAACCTCAAGCAGTACGCCGACGCAGGCGAGACCTTCGCGGACGACGTGTACAGCGCCAAGTTCCTGTATGGCGCGTTGTCGTATATGAAGACGATGCAACCCGTCTTCGCCGAGTTGCCCTTGCAGTACGTCGAGGACGGCGACGAGGATGAATACTACTGGTATTGCTACTATCGCGGCAAGTTCGTGATGATGCTGCGGAATACGGGCGGTGACGCCGCGGCGTTGGCGCAGCAGTTGCAGTCGCCCGCCGATTTGGGGTGCGATCCGTTCTGCTCGCTGGCCGCAGGCGCGGGTTCGTCGCTATCGTCCGATTTCTCCCTCTATTCGACCGTGACGGTGGGCGAGGGCGCGGAGTCCTATACGGTGATCGCCGTTACCTGCAAGACCATCGCCGAGCGTTTCGTGGATTCGGTCGAGAATATCTACGCGCAACAAGACCTTACCGATGGGTACAAAATGAACAATTACAAGTTTGCCGACGGCATCTTCTCGGTGGATTTCACGATGATGAACCAATCGGCCGACTTCCGCCTCAAAAACGTGTGCGACGCAGTGGCGTCGAGTCCGTTCTTCGTGAGCAAGAACGACTTTGCGTACGAGATTACCGATAGTTTCGGCAGTATCGAGCGCAACCTGAAATTTATGGTCACCAACGAGGCGGTCAACGCTACCAAAGAAGCGGCGATATCCTTCTTTGCGGTGGATGAGGAGGAGGAATAAGTATGGAAACGAAGATGACGTCGAGAGATAAAGTGCTACTCATCGTGTTGGCCATCGTGTTGGTCGTGTTCGGCGCCGTGATGATCCCCACCTACGGCATTAAAGACCTCATCGTGTCCATCAAGGATACCCGCACGGCCATTACCCAACAGACTTCCGAAAACAACGAATTGTTGGAAGACCTGACCAAGGCGGGCGTGTCCGCCGCCTATGCGGAATCGTCCGCGCAGGCCAAACAACGCCTGAAAAAAGATATTTTGCAGAGCAAGTACAACGCTGTCAAGTTCGAGCAGACGAGTTTGTCCGCGCAAGCGTACGCCGTGGCCGACCAATGGCTGACGCCCGTCAAGTATCTGCATTTCGACGCGGGCAATACCGTGCTGTATACCAATATATCCGTCTCGAATAACGACGGCGGCTTTACCGAGGCGGAGCTCCCCGTGGAGGATTCGTCCTACTCGGTGGAGCGGTACTCCTGCCTGTTCTCGTGCGTGACTTCCGCCGAGGAGAAATACGTGTACGAGTTGGATTACCTCGCCGAGGACGCCAACGTCAATAGCCTGGCGTTGCTCATCGCCGCCTACGACATTTTGCAAGAGCGCGGTTCGGTGGTCATCGAGGACTGGACGGTGGACGAGACGAGCGCGACGATGAATTTGTCGCTGGTGATCCCCGCAGGCAGCCATATCGACGAGTACGCCGCCGAAATCGGTGAGTGCGAACATTGCGGCACGCCCTATTACGTGCGCGATTACTACAACGACTTGGCCGATCTGGAGGAGGGCGAGACCGAGGTGAAGTGCGCGGATTGCGAGCAGCCGCTCACGGGAAAGGCGCTCAACTAAAAGATTAACGCCGTAGGCGTTAGCATACGGCAAACAATGGTGGGCAATGCCCCGAGGAAAGGAAACATGGAAGTTGTCACTAAAAAATTGCGTAATAACGTGGGCGCGGTGATGCTCTACGTGGTGATGGCTTTGACGGTCGTGGCCGCCATCGCCATATCTATCACGTTGGTGTCGACTAATCTCTACGTGCGCACGGCTTCGAGCGCCTCGGATAAGCAGGCGTATCTCTTGGCCAAGTCGATAGGGCAGAACTTCGCCGCGGAAAATCAGTATATCCGCAATATCGTCAGTTATTTGACCAAGCACCCTACCGAAAAAGTGACAGCCAAAGCCAACGTCTACTTCGATCCCGAGACGATGGCCACCTCGTCTAACGTCAACAAAGGGTATTTGACGGGACTGTCGGTGACCGACGCGTACATATCTTTCCACCTATCCGATACGAAGGATTATCTGTACGGCGACGTTACCGTCACCTACAACGGCGCTTCGGCGACCGCGACTTTGGTGATGAGTTGCGTCAACCCCTCGGGCTTCGAGCAGAACATGAAGGGCCTGTTCGACGGGTACGACATTTACGCTACCCAGCCCTCGGGTATGAGTTTCTCTATGACGCCGGGCGCGGGTTCGGTAGACCCGAGCGTGGCACTCTACAACGACAGCAGTACGGTGGCTTTGTATAAGTTGGCCGCCGACATCAACGCCGACCTGACTATGACCGGCTCCTTCAAATTGCAGAGCAGTACGGGCGACGACCGCAAGATCACGGGCAACGTGGCCTCGTACGGCGACCTGCAACTATTCAGCAATATCGTATTGCCCGCCACCGCCGGCAAATACCTCACGGTCAACGGCGCGTTGGTATTGGGGCGCAGTACGTCCGTCAACAGTTCGGTCGTGGTCAACCGCAACGTCTACGCCAAAAACGACGTGACGGTGATGACCAAGGCCGGCGATACGCGTACCTTGGTGTCGGGCGATATCTATAGCGAGGGTAACGTCACCATCACGAACGCCTACGTGGAGAATATCTATTGCGTGTCGGGCACGGTGACCGTGTCGGGCGGCAGGGTAGGCAAGATCAGCACCAAAGGCTCGGTCATCCTCAACAACTGCACGGTGGACGGCGACGTCTACGCCGGCTCGCTGAAAGTGACGGACAGCACCATATCGGGCAACGTCAACGTGCAGGGCACGAATATCGGCGGCAGTTCCCTCTTGCCGCAGGGCAATATGGAAGTGCGTCTCTCCGATACCGCCTCGGAGAATAGGTCCATCGCCACCGGCGCCGCGGGCAAAATCTACGTGAGCGGTAATCTCACCGTCGCCAACTTCAGCGCGACGCAATCGCTCACCCTCAACGGTACGGTCGAGGTGGGCGGCGGCTTGCAAAACCCCGTCACGTCGGCTGGATATCCCTACCATACGACTATCAACGGCAACCTCATCGTGCACAAGGGTATCAAATACCCCGTGAACGTGTTGGGGGAGACCGAATATTACAATTTCAGTTTCCTTATCGGCCTCGACGTGAAGGGCAACGGCGTCGCCACGGGCAACGTGGTGCTGGATTGGTCCGTGCCCGTGTTCAGCGCGGTGAACAGCAGCACCGATCCCGTCAAAACGTCCATCGCCCAATTCGTGACGTTGACGGGCGCGCATTATCCCGCGAGCGAGGCGCCCGAAGGTCTGGCTTCGACGAAGGCGACCAATATCGCGGGCACGCTATTCGTGTGTACGAACGGCAAAGGCTCGGACGACCTTGCGGGCGATTTCGCCTTGTATAAGCACAACAACGGCACCAAAAACTATTGCGAATGGCTGACGGGCACGGCGCCCGCAGGTAGCGCCGTACTCGGCGGTATCTGGCTGAATAACGCAACCTTGAATAATATCGCCGTCGGCTCTACGTCCGCCAATATGGGCGTGGCTACGTTCGGCGACGTGTGCGTATGGGGCGGCACGGTAAGCGGCTCGGTGTACGCGCACGATATATGCTTCAACGACGTGGCGATGGGCAATTCCGCCGCCCAACGCGTGTATGCGCGTACCGCCAACGGCAAAGCGGGCAATATCCGTATAGGCGCGACCGACGACTCGGGCGTAACGTCTTCGACGTATACCAATTACGAGAACGGCTCCGCGTATGCGTTCGCCGCACCCGCCGTGACCGTCAAAGGTATATTGGACGCCACGGGTGACGTCACCGTCGGCGCGGGCGTCTACGTGACCGCCTCGGCGCAACTGAATTGCCGCGGCGACCTGCGCGTGGGCGGCGCGGTCGACTGCCGCGTGGTCGTGGGCAACAGCGTGTCCAACAATTCCACCGCGTATATCCATACGGGGGCCACGTTGGGCTCGAGCGATACCGACCACGCTTTCCACGTCAACGGCACGCTGCGTTGCTATCTGAACGCGGTGCCTTACGTCGGGGCTACGGCCTTGGCGTACGTCAGCCGCTACGCCGACTTCTCGACTTTGTACGGTAGCGTGGGCTGTCCCTTCGCGCATATTTACGAATATACCGCCGCCCCCGCCGGACGAAGCGTGCCCGCAGGCGCCTCCGTCACGTATATGGGCGTGGACGCGGAAGAGGGCGCGGTGCGAACGCTGGCTAACGCGTATACGGTGGTATACGATCAAACGGGCTTTGTCCAAAATCCCGCCTACGACTACGTCGCCGCATCTACGGGCGGCAATAATATTATCGGCTCTTCGTTGGTCGGTACAGCGGGCGACGCGCAAGTGCTGTACTTCTCTTGTTCGGCGACCGTCAGCGGCGATTTGATCTTCCCCGGCTACGTCTTGGTGCGCGAGGGCGCGTTTTTGTCGGTAACGGGCAATATGCGCTGCCGTAGCGTGCAAACGGTGGCGGATCCTTCCCTGGCGGGGCTTACTTCGGCTACGGCCGTCACATATCTAAGCGACGTGTCGGGCGCCAATCATACGATAGCCAATCTCAAGGTGAGCGGCAAGTTCCAGTCTACGGCGGAAAAAGCGGATATTACCTTGGCCGAGGGCGTTCAAGTCGGCTCGGACGCGTTGTTTGCCACGATGGGCACGGTCACCCTGTCCGATTGCAACCTGGGCGGCGCGAATTACGTCGCCGCGCCCAACGCCGCCACGTTAAAAACGCAGAATAATACCGTCGTCGGATATCTCGAGTGCAAGCGGTTGTCCGCTACGGATACGCGCCTGAGAGGCGCGTACGTGTCGGGTAACGCCGCCACGTTCAATGCTTGCGAAATCGTGGCGGGCTACGGCGGTTGCGGTATATACGCGCCCCAAGCGCGTGTCGACCTGCGCGCTACGACCTGGCAATACGACATCGGTAAGAACGAGGAGTATCAAGTGGTGGCCGCGCAGTTGGTGGGCGACGGCGATACTTACCTTAAAAACGTCAGCCTGTATCTCTTGGGCGACAACGAATCATCGTGTACCTATTATCATGCTTCATCCGCCTATCGTAACCTCTACGTAAAGAGGGGGGCGCTCGCGCTTTCTTCGGATAGCGTATATTCCAATCGTACCAACGTGACGTTCAGTGACGGCGGCACGGTGACCAAGGGCGGCGCGCCTTTGGCGACCATGACCGAATTGACGGAGGGGACGGATGAATACGACGACTTGATGGCCGCAATAGACGCTATGTGCGCTGTGCCCGCCGTGGAGGAAGTGGCCACTACGGTGGCGATAGTCGAATACGAGGATATCCTTTCGTACGACAAATTGAGCGTGCCTTTGTTGAGTTACAGCAGGCCCGCCAATATCGTGGACGCTGCCAAGGTGCAGTACGTCGAGATCGCGTCCAAGGCCGAGTTGGACCTCTCCAATAAGACGGTGTGGAACGAGCAGGCTTTGCCCTTGGAGTGGGTGTTCCCCAGCGGTACCAAATACGTGGCCAAAACAGTGGACGGCGAGATCGTCGATCTGCAGGCCAATAACGACGCGGCGGACAAGATGAACGTGGCCTATTCGTCCCTGAGCGTGTGGGATACGGCCGCCGCCTACGCCACGGCTATGTGGAATCGCATTAAAGACGCGTTCAGCAGCGTGGAGGCCTCTTGGAACTTGATCAAGATGTTCGACAGCGTCAAGAACGCTTTCTTGGCGGCGTGCAGGGGCGTGGCCGAAGAGGCCGTTTCGCGCAGCGTGGTGAGCGACTTCGCGGGTATCGGCAATCCCGACGAATATCTGCGCTACACCGCGAGCAAATACGGCAGCAATATCGCCGGGGCCAGAGGTTCCGCCGATTTGCTGGTGACGTCGGTCTGCTATCTGGCGGGCGACTCCACCTTGTTCAGCAAGATTCGAGAGTTCGAGATATTCGGTATCGGCATTGGTAAGAAGGTGACCGACTGGCTGGACAGCGACCATCCCCTCATCGCCAAAGTGCTGAAAAACATTCCTTGGAGCAATCCGCGGTATGAATACCGCCCGTGCGGCGTGTTCTTCTTCAACAGCGGCTACGTGCCCGAGGAAGTGTTCTGCTCGTACACGGACAAGAATCACAGCTCGTACAGCAGTCCTTCCAGCAACAAATACCGCACGTCCTACAACGGCAAGAGCGACGCCAACTTGAGCGACGCCCGCGACAGTCAATCCCGCTGGCGTTGGGGCGGCGACGGCACTACGGCTTCGGGCAGCGCGGCCGACTGCACCTGGACCTTCTTCACCTGTACAGATCCCGCCAATCCCTACGGCTCCGCCGCCAAAGACCTGCATATCGTCCTGCCCAAGCACACCTATTTGACTTGGGTGGCCGACTCGCAGAACTGCGTGCGCATCATCGGCAACGGGCGCGTATTCCTGTACTTGCAGGACGATACCAATATCGAGATCGTGGGCAACCATTGGACCGAATCGAGCGACAACTCCAAACAGGTGTTCGGCGGCTTGCGCTACGTGGGCGTCGTGAACGGCGATACCTACTACACCACCTCGGCGGGACGTCCCATCGGCGTGGCCAAGATGGACCTCAAGTCCTCTACCACCGTCACCATCGACGGCAAGGCCACTACCGTGACGCCGCAACTGCAACCGCGTATGTTCCTCGTGGGCACGGGCCCCAATATTCACTTTACGGTGACCGACTTCCACTTGGCGGCCTACGTCTATATGCCCAACGGGCAGTTGTACAGTTCGACCGAGTTCTCGGGGACGGCCAAAAACAACGTCTTCACCATCAAGAACACCGCGGGCGCGGGATATACGGACGTGACGAGCGGCGTGTACGGTATCTACGTCGCCGACCAAATCGTCACCTCGGGCAACGCGGGGTATAAGGCCGTATTCTACCGAACGGCGGTCGACCTCAGCGATACCACTATCTACAAGAATAATACGCAGGTCACCAAAGCCCGCGACAAGAACGCCGGGTTGAAGTATTACCGCTTGGCCGAGTTCTGGAAATATCCCGACGGAATGCCCGTCGCCGATTTGCCCTGGTATTACAAGGGCATAGCCATAGGCTAAAGGAGGTGCGCTATGTTGGGTAAACTTTGGAAAAAACTAAGAGCCAACCGTAAGGGCTTTACCCTGGTCGAGTGCGTGCTCGCCTCCGCCATCATCGGCGCGGGCGCGACGTTGGTGATGTCTATGGTGTCCATGGGCTATTCGTACGTCACGCGGTCGCGGTCGCTGGACGAGATGTCCTCCGTGGCGCAGGAGCGTGCTTTCGTCACCGTGTATACGGACGGATTCGAGGCGCAAAACGGGTTGGTCGAATTGGACGAGGATTCGGGGATCAGCGTGGGCTACAGCGAAAACTTGCCCGTGCGTATGGCGTACGAAATCCACTACGGGGCGTCGAGCAAGACGGACGTCATCATGCCTACCGATTCCAACTACGTCGCGGTCATCGTCACCGATACGCGCGACAATAAGATCGTATACTATATGGTGTCCCCAAAGGACAGCAAAATACAAACCTTGTACACGGCGAAAGAGAATAAATGAGAAAACTGTTTTGGCGAAAAGCGTATACTTTGATCGAATTGGTGTTGGCGATAGCCCTCACCGCCGTCATTGCGTCTCTTTCGGCCACGCTCATCGACTACGCCGTGCGTATGCGCCGTATGTCCGATGCGCAGACTTCCATGTATATGACCAGCCTGCGTATCCATAAGGCCATCAACGCCGAATTGTCCGCGTCGTCCGCCGTGACGTTGTACACCAAAGCGCCCACTACGTACACCGCCGTGCCGAAAACCGAGCGCGTGCTGTACGTCAACGGGGGCAAGATATACTGCGGCAACAAGTCGTCCGCCAAGACTTCGCTGTTGCCCATCGCCAACGGCTTTGACAGTTACGGCGACGTGACGGTGAGTAGCGTCACCTACCGCGTGGTCAAGTCGATGGATCACCTCAACGCGGATACGCCCGAGGCCACCAACCTCTACCGCAGCATACAGATCACCACCACCGTGTCGAAGGGCTCGTGGTCGTACACGCATACTTCGACCGTGCACTTTGACGAGATGATATTGAGCAGTTCGCAAGTGGGCATCAGTACCACCGAGACCGCCTTCGACAGCACCAAAGTGCGTGCGCCCAAGTTGGACGACGAGGACGACGACTTCAAAGTGATACGCTACGCAATCGACTGATATGGCTATCTTCATCGGTGTACTCTACGGCATATACGGGCTTTTGGTCGGCAGTTTCCTCAACGTGTGCATTTACCGCATACCGCGGCGCATTTTCTGGAAGAGCAGTCGGTCCTTTTGCCCCAACTGTCACACCGAGTTGCATTGGTACGAGTTGGTGCCCCTGTTCAGTTATATCTTCTTGGGCGGGCGTTGCCGCACCTGTAAGGAGCGCATCAGCGTGCGCTATCCCTTGGTGGAAGGGGGCAATATGCTGTTGTGGATACTTGCCTACGTCGTGTTCGGTTTCGGCTGGTATTCCATCGCCTTGTGTCTCTTGTTCAGCGTGCTGTTGGTGGTGTCCTGTATCGACCTCGATATTATGGAGATACCCACCGGACTCGTCGTCGCTATCGCCGTCCTGGGAATAGCCCCCTTCGTGGCATCCTTTTGGGGGGAGAAGAGCGGTTTGCCGTCCGATTTGCCGTGGTGGGGCTACTTGGTGGGCGTGGTCGCCGCGTCCTTGCCTTTCTTCCTCATCGCCTTGGTCACCCGCGGCGGTATCGGCGGCGGGGATATCAAATTGATGGCGGCCGTGGGGTTGTTCTGCGGGTGGAAAATCGTGCTGTTGGGCGCGTTCTTCGGCGTGATATTGGGCGGCTTGATGGGCGTGATAATGCTCGCCGTCTTCGGGCGTAATCGCAAAGCGATGATGCCTTTGGCCCCCGCCTTAGCGTTGGGAACGGTGGTGGCCCTGTTGTGGGGAGAACCCATCCTATCCGCCTTGACGGCGACGCTATCGTAAATATGATAATCGTCAATGCTACGCATTGCACTATATAAGGAGACTAAATGAGCACACTCAAATTCGGACAAATTCTACTGCAAAAAGGCTACGTCACCCCCGATCAGTTGCGCAAAGCCCGCGATATCAACCGCGAAAATCCGCGTATGAGCATATCCGAGGTGTTGATTTCGATGAATATTACGCCCGAAATCAACATCCTTTCGGCCTTGGCCGAGCGCATGGGCTATCCGCTCATCGAGGGCAATATCTTCATCGAGGACGCCGATATCATCAAGTTGGTGCCCGAGAAAATCGCCCGCAAACACAATATCATTCCGCTCAAGATGGACAAAGGGCGGTTGCTGGTGGCAGTACGCGACCCGACCAATATGGAAGTGGAATTGGACGTCAAGGCCGCCAGCGGCAAGGACGTCGCCTACGCGTTGGCGACCGCCGACAGCATTAAGAACGCCATCGAAAAGTACTACGCCAATATCACGGCGCAAAAGATAGCCGAGGGCGTGGACAGCGAAGCCGAGGACTTGGAAAAACAGCAGCAACAGCAGGCCGCCGAGTTGGATAGCCGCGTGGACTCCGCGCCTATCGTCAAATTGCTCAATACCCTGGTGGAGCAGGCGTATCTGAGAAAAGCGTCGGATATTCACGTGGAGCCCTTTAAGGACGTGGTGATCATCCGTATGCGTATGGACGGCGATCTGGTGGAGTATATGCGCATTACGCCCAGCACGCACCGCAGCCTGATCACGCGTCTGAAAATACTGTCCAATATGAATATCGCCGAGAAGCGTATCCCGTTGGACGGCCGCTTCGACTACAACTTCGAGGGCACTACCATCGATATCCGTGTGTCTACCTTGCCGACCGCATACGGCGAAAAGGCCGTGCTTCGTCTGTTGGGTACCGCCTTGGGCAAGGAGATCGGCTTGCACGAGTTGGGTATGACCGAGGAGAACGTCAAGAAGTTCGAGCACGTCTGCAACGCACCAAACGGCGTCGTGCTGGTCACCGGTCCTACCGGTAGTGGTAAATCTACCACCTTGTACACGGTGCTGGGCAAGCTGAATAAGCCCACCGTCAACATCACCACCATCGAGGATCCTATCGAAAAACGCGTGATGGGTATCAACCAGGTGCAGGTCAACGAGAAGGCGGGACTTACCTTCGCCGCAGGCCTCCGTTCTATCCTGCGTCAGGACCCCGACATCGTGATGATCGGTGAAATCCGTGACTACGAGACCGCCGAAATCACCATGCGCGCGTCTATCACGGGCCACTTGGTTTTGTCTACGTTGCACACCAACGACTCGTGCGCCACGGTCGCCCGTCTTATCGATATGGGCGTCGCGCCCTACTTGGTGGCGGCCGCCGTCAACGGCATACTGGCCCAGCGCCTCGTCAAGCGCCTTTGCCCCAAGTGCAAGAAGCTCGAGGTGCTCACCGCCGAGCAGCGCAACATACTGGGCGATAAGTCTATCGAATCCGCCTACTTCCCCGTGGGCTGTTCGGCCTGTAACTTCACGGGGTACTCGGGTCGTTTCGCCGTGCACGAGGTGCTGGTATTTGACACCGAGATACGCGCCCTCATCACCAAAGGCGCATCTACCGAGCAACTGCGCGAACACGCCGTCAAGATGGGTATGGAGTTTATGGACCAGAACGTCCGCAAACGCATTGCCCTCGGCGAGACGTCGTTGGAGGAGTACGTGCGTATTATTTTCACCATGGCGTAATTGGGGTGACAATGGGCGATTGAGCGGGCATCCGCTCGTTCGCTCGCGTCACGTACGCATAGTACGTTAGGCGCTCGTCTCACTTCGTTGGTATACCCACTCACTCATCCCATTCTCGCCCCAATTACAGTGGAAGGGAGTGTAGGAAAGGGTAGTTAATGGGCGATTGAGCGGGCATCCGCTCGTTCGCTCGCGTCACGTACGCATAGTACGTTAGGCGCTCGTCTCACTTCGTTGGTATACCCACTCACTCATCCCATTCTCGCCCCAATTAGAGGGGGATAGTATGAAAAGAGCAGTCGTGCGACTGCTCTTTCTTATCTCTTTATGTTAGGGGTGCTTATTCGATGAGTTGTTCCCTGATATAGACCCATAACTTGTTCATTAATGCAATCAAGTTGGTGAAATCGGGAGAATCTGCTTGTTGAAGTATTGTGATTTCATCGCAAATCTTATTATAAAACGCTACTAACTCTAAATTTTGTCTTCCTTCATAGGTATTTGTAATTATGTCATAGAATAGGTAAATGAAATCTTGTAAATAATTGTCGGCACCTTCTCGTGCGATTTTGCCGAGCAATTCATTCAGCTGATGACATTTTTTGTAATAATTGCTACCCAATATATTTATTAAGGAATTACGGACGATTTGCTTTTGGTCTTCGACTTGGGAAAATTTGTCGAGTTCAAGCCAATGTTTGTTTTTCAAATAATAGTTGAATTGCCCACTGGGCGCGAAGCTGTCCAATTTGCACGGGATAACAATTTTGTTGTTCGAAACG